>JALFCJ010000157.1 GCA_022771185.1 Spirochaetales bacterium
GCAGGCAGCTTTTCATTCGATTCTGCCTTTCATCTGAAACGAACTCGGCTTATTCATTTCTCTTCTGCCTTTGTTCAGTTCTCGAATTGACAGGAGCTTCCTTGCTCCTATTTCTTTTCCCTCTTTCCCTTCGCTTGTCCTTTAAAAATCGACCTGCACTCGGCAAGCCCCTTGACTCTACACCCTTTCGGGCGTCACTGTCAATACCCTTCCGCTCAGCTCGGAGCTTCAGGCGTCATCTTCCGACGACTCACATACCTTACACAATTCCATCCTAAATGTGAAGAGGTTTTTTAAAGATTTTTTCAATTTTTTTAAACATTTTTAATAATTCCTTTATTTTAAAGAAAATATCAAATAAAAATTTTTTTGAAGTTGACTAAACCGGTTTTTAAACCAGTCTGTTTATTGAAAAACATAAATTCAGTTACTAATATACATGGCTATGCAAAAGAACATGACAAAAGGTAATCCCCTCCTATTATTGACGGGGTTTGTAATGCCTATATTCATAGGAAATCTTTTCCAACAGCTGTATCTTATGAGTGATACTCTCATAGTATCCAGGCTATTGGGCGTTGAAGCTTTGGCTGCAGTGGGAGCAGTCAGTCCCTTCTCTTTCATGGTAGTTGGTTTTGCACAGGGCTTGACGATGGGATTTACAGCCATTCTAAGCCAGAGATTCGGTGCTGGTGACGGCGAAGGCATGCGAAAAGTATATGCAATGTCCACACTCCTCTCTGTTACAATCTCAATATTTCTATCAATTGTATTTTCTTTTTTATCCAAGCCAATGCTGAGAATGGTAAATACGCCACAAAACATATTGGATATGGCTGAAGAGTATATAGTAATAATATATGTATTCTTGATCTTCCAAGTCTTGTACAACCTTTATGCAGGCGTATTAAGAAGTCTGGGAGATTCAAAGAGCCCTTTGATCTTTATGATAATATCTGCTGTGACTAACATTATTCTTGATATAGTAGCCATAGCAGTGTTCCATATGGGCGTAGGAGGAGCCGCTTTAGCCACTGTAATTAGCCAAGGATTATCAGCCATTCTTTCCTTTATATATATAAAGAAGAAGTTTGCTATACTTAAACCAAGTAAAGAAGAGATGAAATATGATAAGTCACTCTCAAAAGTCCTATTGAGAGTCGGGCTACCTGGAGCCTTTCAATATTCAATCACAGCAATCAGCTGTATCTTAGTCCAGGCTTCGTTAAATAACTTCGGTTCAGACTCAGTTGCCGCATATTCAGTTGCAAATAAAATAGAGAATATGGTGACCCAGTTCTATCCAGCGCTAGGAATAGGCATAAGTACATTTGCAGGACAGAACTTGGGAGCTGGAGAATTAGAGAGAGTCAGAAAGGGATTCAGGGTAAGTGTGTATATGAATATCGCCTACTCTATACTCGCTTTCTTTATCTGTCAGTTATTCGCGTCCCCAATGACCAAGCTCTTTGTAGACAGCAGCACATCCTCACCTCTTGTCATTGAAGAGAGTATTCTATATGTAACAACCATGTGCATTTTCTTCATTCCTCTGGGTTTTATCTTTATATTCCGAACAGGATGTCAGGGCTTGGGATCAGGAAAGATACCGATGCTCAGCGCAATAATCGAACTTATAGCAAGAGCGACTACAGCTTTCTCCCTCCCATATTTCTTCGGATTCTTAGGAATTTGTTTATCAAATGCCGTGAGCTGGATTGGTGCTGGATTCATTCTTCCTTTTGTATATTTGGCGTTTATGAGGAAATTAGAAAGAAGGAATGAAGAAATAGAAATAAAGTCTTAAAAAACATGTTGACACGTAATATTGAATTCTGTTACTTTTCTTCTGTTGCAGAAGGGCCGCTAGCTCAGTAGGTAGAGCAACGCCCTTTTAAGGCGTGGGTCATTGGTTCGAATCCAATGCGGCTCAGCATGTCTCCTTCGTCTAGTGGTTAGGACAACGGGTTTTCATCCCGTCAACGTGGGTTCGACTCCCGCAGGAGATGTACCCTTTTGGCAACATGTTATTTTGTCTCCTTCGTCTAGTGGTTAGGACAACGGGTTTTCATCCCGTCAACATGGGTTCGACTCCCGTAGGAGATGTATTCCTCTCTTATTGAGAGGATTTGTTATTATAGATATGCTATAATTCTATAAGAGGAATTATTGTGGCATCTGTTACACCTGAAAGAATTGAATCTATAATATCTCAAGAGCCAGGAATCAGGCTTTTAAAAGCTACGTCGGCACCAATAGTAATATCTTTTCTCTACAATACATTCAGAAAAAACAATGTTCCTGAAATCACATATGAAGAATTCAAGATTAAACTGGAAGAGTTCCTTTCAGAACATGTAATGGATGAATACTCCATCGAAGAGGAGTTGGAGGACCAGGAACAAAAGGAGATTTTCGACACCATTGACCTTTCCAATAGGGTCAAATACTACGCTGAAGATTGGTTCAGCGAAAAGAAACGTTATATCTCCAGATACTACAACCAGAACAAAGTGGAAATGATCAGACCTGATGCATCAGTAATGAGACTCTTCTCTTTCTTGGATAGTATACTTGATTCAGACTATATCGGCACTGAAAGTACTTTTAATTATATCCTTACTCAACTCAGGACACTAAACGAAAATATGAATAAAGATCCTGAGACCAGGATAAGAGAGTTAAAATCGAAAATAAAAGAAATAGAATCAGAGATCAAATATATTGAAGAGAGCGGAACGGTAAAGACCTACGATTCAAGAAAGATAGTTGAATACCTTAATGATGTCAGAAGAAGATCCAGGGAAATGGTTGGAGAATTTTCCCAACTTGAAGAGAACTTCAGAGACATTATGATTGAAATAAGTAAGAAACAAAGCGAGGAAGCACTTTCAAAAAGAAAGATTCTTTCCCTTTCACTTGATATGCACGATAAGCTCTATGCTTCTCCCCAGGGACAGTCATTCAATGGTTTTTGGAACTATATCTCAATTGACCGCGATGACGAGGTATCATCTCTTTCAGAGGGAATACTAAATCAACTTGAAGAAGACGAAATAAAATATGACGCTTCATTTCTTAAGTCCTTGAGAAAAACACTCTTTGAGGCAGGAAGCAGGATCATCAATAAAAATGACATCCTTACCGAGAGGATGAGTAAAATGATTTCTCTCAGCGACAGGCCTG
>JALFCJ010000178.1 GCA_022771185.1 Spirochaetales bacterium
ATCGTCTCTAATCTTGATAAAGACAAGACAAGCATCCCTGAAATCACCAAAGCAATGGTTGGTAGAGAAGTAAAGGGTGGGGATGGCAACAAAGAGAGAAGAGATGTCGAAACACTTCAAGACGTAATGAAAATCGAACACCTCTGGGTAAATATGCCTGGTGAAATTGTCAGAGACTTCTCCATTACTGTAAAGAAAGGTGAAATCCTAGGAATCGGAGGCTTGGCAGGACAGGGTAAGCTTGGTATTCCTAACGGAATTATGGGACTCTATCCAGCTGGCGGTAAAGTAACTTTCGAAGATAAGGAAGTAAAGCTAAATAACCCTGACTGGTGTATAAAGAACGGTCTGGCATTCGTCAGTGAAGATAGACGTGGTGTTGGATTACTTCTAGATGAAAGTTTGGAGTGGAACGTTACTTTCACTGCCATGCAGGCTCAGAACAAGTATCTTAAGCCTGTATTGGGTGGAATTGTTAAGTGGCGCGACCAGAAGGCCATTGAAGAAGCAACAAATAAGTATATCAAGGAGCTCCAGATAAAGTGCACTTCATCGAAACAGAAGGCAAAGGCTCTCAGCGGTGGAAACCAACAGAAGGTATGTCTTGCCAAGGCTTTTGCATTGGAGCCGAAGCTTCTCTTCGTTTCTGAGCCTACAAGAGGTATCGACGTAGGGGCAAAGGCTTTGGTCTTGGATGCACTAAAGAAGGCAAATAAAGAGAACGGCACTACAATCGTCATGGTTTCTTCTGAGCTTGAAGAGCTGAGAAGTATCTGCGATAGAATTGCAATCATAACAGATGGAAAGGTTGAAGGCATACTTCCAGCTTCTTCCTCCAGCGAAGAGTTCGGAGCTTTGATGATCAGTGCAGGTAAGGCATTAAAGAAGGAGACAGAAAAATGAAGAAAGAAATAACTCAAAGTTCTGTAAAGGAAAAGATCAAGGGTTTCATTGACTCCTTCGGTTGGCCACGCTTGATTATTGCAGGATTCCTACTATTATTGTTCCTTGTGGCTCCGCTTGGAGGAATAAGCATACTTACAAGTATCTCAGACGTACTTATGAGATTCGGTATGAACTCTATCATGGTACTTGCAATGGTTCCAATGATTCATAGTGGTTGTGGCCTTAACTTCGGTCTTCCTCTTGGTATCATCTCCGGTCTCCTTGGTGGTACTTTATCTATGCAGTTTGGATTTACAGGTGGTGTTTCCTTCCTTGTAGCCATCCTGATCACTGTATTCTTCGGTACCCTCTTTGGTTGGGCTTATGGCGTATTGTTGAATAAAGTAAAGGGCGGAGAAATGATGATCGCCACATATGTATGATACGCAGCAGTATCTTTCATGTGTATCATGTGGCTTCTCCTTCCATACTCAAACCCTCAGATGGTTTGGGGATATAAGGGAACTGGATTAAGAACAACCATCAGTACAGAAGGCTACTACCTCCATATTCTCTCCGATTTCTTGAAGATAAAGATAGGTAATTTGGAGATTCCGACCGGTGCATTGTTGTTCTTCGCTTTCTTTGCATTCCTAATGTGGGCGTTTTTGCACACAAAAACTGGAACAGCTATGACAGCAGTCGGTTCCAACCCTACCTTTGCAAAGGCTTCAGGTATCAACGTAGACAGGACAAGAACACTCTCAGTCATCATGAGTACAGTACTGGGTGGAATCGGAATCTTGGCTTATCAGCAGGCTTTCGGATTTATTCAGCTTTATATGGGACCATTCTATATGGCTCTCCCTGCTGTTTCAGCTATCCTTATCGGCGGCGCCAGCGTCAACAAGGCAAGTATTCCAAATGTAATCATCGGAACACTTCTTTTCCAGGGAATTGTAACCATGACACCATCTGTCATGAACTCATTGATCCATACAGATATGAGTGAAGTAATAAGAATCATCGCATCCAACGGTATGATTCTTTACGCTCTTACAAGAAAGTCGGAGGCAAAATAATGAAGGGAAATCTCTTATCAGGAAAGAAAGCAGGTACATTCCTTCTTAATAATATGGTTCCTATCATGTTCATTGTGATAGGCGGAATCGGTATTGTTTTTTCCGGCTTCTCCGGAACAGCAATAATGAATGAAATGATGACAAGACTCAGTAGAAACAGCTTCCTTGTCATATCCCTTTTGATTCCTATTATGGCAGGTATGGGTCTTAACTTCGGTATGACTCTTGGTGCCATGGCAGGTCAGATTGGTCTTATATTCATTACAGAGTGGGGAATTGTAGGCATCCCTGGAATGGTACTTGCAGCCATCATCAGCACACCTATCTCTATTCTCCTTGGTTGGTGGTGCGGAAAGATATTGAACCTTGCAAAGGGAAGAGAGATGGTCACTTCCTACATCATCGGCTTCTTTGTAAACGGTATCTACCAGCTGGTTGTACTCTTTATGATGGGCTCCATCATCCCAATCAAGAGTGAGATTCTTCTTCCACGTGGTTATGGTATCAGAAACACTGTAAACCTTATCGGTATCAGAAAGTGCCTCGATAACCTTATTCCTCTCAAAATAGCAGGAGTAAGTATTCCTCTGGCAACATTTATTCTAATTGCACTTCTCTGTGTCTTTATCCTCTGGTTTAAGAAGACAAAGCTTGGTCAGGATATGAGGGCTGTAGGTCAGGATATGGAGGTTGCTAGGGAAGCAGGTATCAAAGTAGAGGAGACAAGAATAATCTCTATTATCATCAGCACAGTCCTCGCTGGATATGGTATGATCATCTACCTTCAGAATATGGGTACTCTCAATACTTATAACAGCCATAACCAGATCGGTATGTTCAGTGCTGCAGCACTCCTAGTCGGTGGTGCTTCCGTTGATAAAGCTAATATCAGAAACGTATTCTTGGGTGTTGTTCTTTTCCACCTTATGTTCTATGTGGCTCCATACGCTGGAAAGAACCTTATCGGAGAAGCACAGCTTGGTGAGTACTTCCGTGTCTTTGTATCCTATGGTGTAATCACACTTGCTCTTGTCATGTATGAGATGAGAAAGAAGAGAGAAGGAAGAGCGAAGGGTGAGATGCTTGCTGAGGCTCAGAAGGAGGCTAAGTGATGAAAAAGATTAAGTTTACAAAGAGTCTTTGTATCAGAATCATAGCCATTCTTCTTGTAATCTTATTGGCTGTAGTCATGTTTATTATCGGTAAGCAGCATAAGATTTACTTCGATAACAAGGATTGGGGCCCATATAGAGCTTATCAGTTTGTTGAAGTCTCTGTAGATAAGCAGGATAGCGTCGAACTGGCAAGGAGAGACAGGGATGTCTTTACTGTAGTCGCCCAGGGCCACACAATCCATATCGATGCTATGGGAGATGAAATGGATGTAAAGATTCATATTCCTCTATTTATGAGAGACGTTCTTATCAATATTCCAGCCCTAATGAATGGTGAGAGCCAGGATCAGTGGATGGAAGAGTTCATCGTTCAGACTGTAACGCCATCTAGTGCAGATGAAACGGTTGTAACTGATGAGACAGCTGGATTATTGGGAGACTGATGACATAATTTATCTTTAATACTCGATAGATATCAAAAAAACGTGAAGCATTCAGTCCGTGTAAATTGCGGGCTGAATGCTATGGTTAGGTTACTATTATTTTGATCCGAAGTAACAATATAAATGACGACACATTATATCGCGTCGCCATTTATTCCCACTTCAAATAAGTGATTATTTCTTAAGCTCTTTTTTCTTCTTTAAAAACGTTTCAACTGTCATATTTGCTTCTTCTGCAGCGTCTTCTGCAGAAAGCTTTCCTTTATCGACAAGTTTAATCAGAGACATTAATAATTCCTTGCGACCTTCCTTTAGACCAGCCTTATGCCCAACCTTGCGACCTTCTGCAAGCCCAGCCTTGCGTCCCGCTTCCATCACTCCACTGCTTAAATTGCACACTTTTTTCACCTCTCTTTTAAATTTTCTAGTCATCGGTATTCTATATACACCGCTCAGTATCTCCTTCCTTTTCTCCAGAGGCATATCAGAGGAGAGCAGGGCATCAAGCATTCCTGTTATGGATGTGGTGTTGTACTCACAGTCTTTTCCAATCTTTATAACCACCACCTCCATTTTATCGTAGTTTCGCTTCTTTATAAAGCTTTTTCCCAACACATCATCCTTTGCCATGCTGTATCTAGTTATAGTGCTCCTCTTTCTCTTTCCCCCAGGATTGGGACTTATCCAAATCGAGTAAACCTTACGTATCTTTTGGTAGTCCATGTCTGTGAATACGGTTCCATGCTGCTCCGATATCATTCGTGCGCAGTAATAGAGCCCCCTTGTAACAAGAGAGTACTTCTGACCGCTCTCGTTCTGTATCTCTATGTTAATAAAGATGCAGACTTCCCCTTCTTCTCCAGGGACCTTTGCCATCAGCCTGAGGTCGTAGTAGACAGTTCCATCGCTGGACGACGTGGACTCTGAG
>JALFCJ010000254.1 GCA_022771185.1 Spirochaetales bacterium
ATCTATCATCTCGATTACAAAGTAGATCTAACAGCTTCAACTTCTTCTATTGACAAATTAGCTCTCGATGCAATTTCTATGTCAGAAAAACCTTCGGTTATAAGAATCTTTATTAAGTCAGCGTTCTGATTCTTTACCATATTGTACTCATTGGTAAGGGTCTCGGCTTTGATAGCCAAATCTTCATTCTTGATAGCCAAATCTTCATTCTTGATAGCCAAATCTTCATTCTTGATAGCTAAATCTTCATTCTTGATAGCTAAATCTTCATTCCTGAGTGCCAGATTCTCAGCCTTTTTTATAAGTTCTTCGTTTTCTTCATCACATATTGCTCTTACATATTTACACATTTCTTTTACCACCTTTTTTGTGAAAGCTTCTTTTCTTCGTTTTTCCATAGCGCTATTTCTCAGTTTTACTCCGCCTGGAGCGAGTAAATCATGGCAAATCTCGCCGATTTCGTCTTTTCTTTGGCTCAACTTATTAAGGTTCAAGAAAATCATAACTCCATTAGCTACTACAGGAAAGAGGTATACGTTTGTTTTTTCTAATGGTTTTTTACTCATCATGGAATAAACAGCCATTTCTTCATCTCTAAAATCTTGCCACAGTTCGTCACTTCCATCTTCTGTATCGTATAGAACCAAAAGAAAACATTGTTCGTTTTCGTGAAGCTCTAATTGAGTCAATCGAAGTTTTTCCCAACGAAAGAAAGATAGCTCTTCTTTTTTGTTGTTCCATCTCTGCATTTCTATCCATACTTTCTCTTTTCCTTCTGCTTCTATCTCCAAATCAGTGACATTTTCGTTCTGGTCTGAGTCAAATACATGCTTTTGACATGTAATGTTCGTTACTTTGATGTTGTCACTAATAGCGAGCTCTAAGAATTTCTCGATTATATAGAAAGTCTCAGGTGTGCCTTGGGAAAAGAAACGTCTGAATTTAAGATCTGCTACAATAGGCAGTTCTTTGACCTTTTCCTTAATACTCTTTTTTTTACGGGACATTTTTTCTCCTTATCTATATAACGCGAAAATGCCCCGATTTGTCGAAAAATGCCTTTAGTCATCAAGGAGAACAACGACTTCAGCTTTTATGGCGTCACCTTTTCCAAGAGCATCTAAGCCTTCGTTTGTTTTGGCTTTTATGCTTACTTTATCTATAGAAGAAGAGAGTATCTCGGCTAGGCTTCTCCTTATATCTAAGATATGAGGATTTAGTTTAAAGCCTTCCAGCGTAATAGTTGCATCTATATTGATGATAGAAGGTTTTGTTTTATCGAGAATGACCTTTAAAAGCTCCTTTGAGTCGGCATCCTTCCACTTCTTCGCTTCAGGAGGGAAATATGTCCCGATATCGCCCATGGCTTTTGCTCCGAGAATAGCGTCGATTACAGCGTGTATCAAAACATCTCCATCAGAGTGTGCCACTTCACCCTTAGTGTGATCTAAGAGAACACCACCAATGTATAGTTTTCGTCCTTCTTCAAGTCTATGTATATCGTTGCCA
Organism: Spirochaetales bacterium; assembly: GCA_022771185.1. GTDB lineage: Bacteria > Spirochaetota > Spirochaetia > Sphaerochaetales > Sphaerochaetaceae > Ornithospirochaeta. Next base: position 1,510 of record JALFCJ010000254.1, read on the forward strand.
AATCCAATTCTCATATTGCTCTTATTTCTCTTTAGGTCATCTTTCCAGGTGATCTTAATATTATCCTCGTTACCTTCTACTATATTGACTCTGCCACCACGGGAAGAGAAAAGAGAAGCGTCATCGTCAAAGCTCTCGTCTTCTTTCAGCGTTGAATATATGGAGAGGATCTTATCTCTTTGAAAGATTTGAGGTGTCTGTATTCTCCACACACCATTTCTATCTACACTGGAGACAATGAAGGCTTCTTCATCGGCTCTTTTCATAGCGTCAGCTACTCTTATTCCAGGTATTGCTCCTCCATAACTATCGGCGGCATAAAGACAATTACATATTGTGTCCCTATCTATAAAAGGTCTTGCTCCGTCATGGATCGCAATAAGAGAGTAATCGGAGAAAGAAGAAAGATATTCCATAGCATGAGAGATAGACTGGGTACGGGAGGGGCCACCTTCTATGAAAGCGATTGGGATTTCACTATCTACTTCTCCCAAGGAAGTTTTCATTTCTTTTTCTCCTCCCTTTGGAACTGTTATTACAACTCTTCTTAACTCTGGGAGAGGGAGAAAGGCATCAAGAGCCATTCTCACTATACTTTTTCCATTAATAAGGGAGTATTCTTTTTTTGCTCCCTTCTCTCCATTGTTAAATCTCTCGCTTTTTCCTGCTGCTGTTAATATAAGTGCAAAATCTTTAGACATTCTCTAGTCTTGAAAAAACTATCTTTCTCATCTCCCTGTTGTCTTTATCTAATACTACACTAGATTCGTCTAGAAGGCGAGATAGGGCAGTGTCATAGAGCTTCTTTTCCATAGTAGGTAGAGCCTTGGTCTTTTGTCTTCTATATAGGTGGTTCACTACTGTTGCAGAACCTTCCAAAGTTCCTTCTCTTAATAGGCTTTGGTTCTCGTTTAATCTCTGCTTCCAATCATTTGTAATAGTGTGGGAGTTATCGGAAAGAAGAGCCAGAGCTTTCTCTACGTTTTCTTTTGTCTCAAGGTGCCTTAGCCCTAAACTTGATGCTTTCTCTTCTGGAACAAGGACTGTTGAATTATCTGAAAGAGATTCAAGTTTGAGATAGAAACAGCCGTTTCTATCTTCTTTTTCTCTTATTCTGCATATACCGAAAGATGGATAAACAACCATTTCCCCTATACCGAAGTTTTTAGATAATTCTGTATATTCCATATATTTATATCTATCAGAAAAAGATAAATTAGTCAAAAGACGACAGGAAAAAGAAATTTGTTTTACACCTCTAGTACTAATGATTGGCATAGCTATTTTGTCTTTGTTGTTCACTTTGACTCCTATTGTGTTTATAATGAAGACATGAAACATAGAGAAAGAAAAACTGGAGTTCTTCTCCACATTACATCCCTTCCTTCACAGTATGGTGTTGGAGATCTTGGGGACGAGGCATATAGTTTCGTAGATTCAATCAGCGATAAGGGTATAACCCTATGGCAGATTCTGCCTACAGGCCCTACGGGCTTTGGTGACAGCCCATATGCCGCAAGGTCTGCATTTGCTGGAAACGAGCTCTTTATTTCACCGAAGGCTCTGTATCTTCAGGGCTGGCTAGACGTAGATGATGTTTTAGTGAAGGCAAAGGAAAGCGATCGAGTCGACTATGGAGAAGCAAGGAAACTCAAGATGCCTATGCTTTTCAAGGCTGCATCTAATTTCCTTTCAAATGCTGAAAAAGAAGAAATGGACGCTTACCTTTCTTTCAGAAAAGAAGAAGGATGGTGGCTTGAAGATTATGCACTTTTTCAGGCTCTCTGTGCAAAATACAATGATTCAAGATGGTTCAGCGAATGGCCTAAGGAACTAAGAGTAAGAGAGAAGAAGGCTATGGACAAGGCAAGAAAAGAACAGAAGAGCCTTGTTGATATCTATTGTGTCCTACAGTATTTCTTCTTCACGCAGTGGGATAAGCTTAAAAAATATGCCAATGAAAAAGGCGTAAAGATTGTAGGTGATATCCCTATCTTCGTCGCTTCAGACAGCGTCGACGCTTGGACAAATACAAAGCTTTTACAGTTTGATAAGAACTGCGTCCAGAAAGCATCAGCAGGTGTTCCACCTGATGCATTCTCTGCCACAGGCCA
>JALFCJ010000284.1 GCA_022771185.1 Spirochaetales bacterium
GCAAACTGCCATGAATAACCCATAGTCAGACAGACTGTGTATGCAAGGAAAGCATTGAGTCCCATACCTGGTGCAAGAGCAAACGGAAGGTTTGCAACAAGTCCCATTACAAGAGTAGCGATTGCTGAAGAAAGGGCTGTAGCTGTAAAGACAGCTCCTGCATCCATACCAGAAGCGCTAAGAATACCAGGGTTAACTGCAAGAATGTAGGCCATTGCCAGGAAGGTCGTGATTCCTGCCATGATTTCAGTCTTAAGATCTGTTCCTGCCTTCTTAAGGGCGGATTCTTTGAAAGAAACCTTGATCAATTTCATATTTAACACCTCCTGAGTGCTTTAAATACAAAACCATCTTAAATATAGTTTCCCATTTTTGCCAACAAAAAAATGCAACAATAGGCAACATATTTTTTGTTTACTGGTTTAGTAAATGTTTTTACAATTCAAAATAATGAAATACTGGTTATATATGGCATTTTTATGTCTTACATGAAAAAAATGAAAATTGCTTTTGTATCCTTCACTTTTTTGATAAAAACCTTATAGAAAAACAAGCTTTAGCTATGGAAATTTAGAAAAACCGCGTTATTCTTTCTATAAGGAGATTTCAAATGGATAAGATAACAGCAAAAGAAGTCATCGATGCATCTATGGGCAGAATCAAGGCCGATGTAGTTTTCAGAAATGCAATGGTGGTGGATGTTTTTAACTGTCGCTCCTTTAAAAGTGATGTTTACGTCAAAGATGGAAGATTTGTAGGCTTTGACGGAGAAAGAGAAGCTGAAAAAGAGATCGACGCAAAAGGAAGGTACATGGTTCCTGGTTTTATCGACAGCCACTGTCATATCGAGTCATCTCACCTCTCGCCTTCAGAATTCTCTGATGCAGTCCTACCTTCAGGAACCACATCGGTAGTGGCCGACCCTCATGAAATATGTAATGTAGCGGGATTAAAAGCCATGGATTATATGCTTAAAAGTGCAGAAAACGCAGTACTGAACATTAACTACATGTTCCCTTCCTGCGTCCCTGCTACATTCTTCGAACACTCAGGTGCCGTCTTGGAAGCGAAAGATGTGGAGACTGTAATAGACAATCCTAAAGTACTGGGTCTAGGAGAAATGATGAACTATCCTGGCATAGTATCAGCCTCTCCTTCAATTCTGGATAAACTTGAAACATGTTGGAAAAGAGGAAAAGTAATCGACGGACACATTCCTTCCATCTCCGGCCAGGGCTTGGATGCTTATTTATCTACAGGAATAAAGACAGACCATGAGTGTGAAACACCAGAGGAGTTGGTGGAAAAAACAGGAAAAGGAATGTATGTACTCTTGAGACAGGGAACAGTATGTAAGAATGTCCTACAGCTTCTTCCTGGAGTGAACGACAATAACTGGAGACGCTGTCTTTTCTGCACAGACGACCGACAGCCACAGTCTATACTGAGAGAAGGTCACGTAAGTTATGGAGTAAACCTTGCAATCAAGAACGGAATGGATCCATATAGAGCTATAGCCTGTGCGTCCATAAATGCAGCTGACTGCTACCATATGTGGGAAAGAGGAGCCATTACGCCAGGGCGCTTTGCTGACTTCTTCTTTGTAGACTCCATCTCTGAAATAAAGCCGATAGAAGTATATGTAAAGGGAGAACTTGTTGCAAAAGAAGGGAAGATCATCAAAAAGTCACCGCATGTAGTACCTGAAGGCGTTAGCGGATCAGTCAACATAAAGGATGTCTCTCTCTCAACATTCTCGCTTCCTCTCAAGTCAGATAGAGCAAGAATAATCGAAATTCTTCCAGGAGGAGTCGTTACAGGAAAAGGCGAAGCCACAGTAAAGAGAGATGAGAATGGAGAATGGGTCCATGATGAGAACGAAGATATCTTGAAAGTTACTGTAATCGAACGCCACCATGGAACAGGATACCATGCATCGGCCCTTATCAGGGGATATGGAATGAAACATGGAGCAATCGCCACCACGATAGCCCATGACTCCCATAACATTATCGTTGTTGGTGACAACGACAGCGATATGCTTAAGGCAGTAAAAAGACTGGAGGAGCTAGGGGGAGGAATTACAGCTTGGAAAGACGGAGAAGAGCTTGCATTCCACAAGCTGGAAATAGCGGGATTGATGACAGATGAGACTGTGGAGGATGTAGTAAAGTGTTTGGATGAACTACATGAAGCCGTGGAGACAAAAATGGAAGGGATCAACCCTGAGATCGACCCCTTCATGACACTTTGTTTCATGGCTCTACCTGTAATTCCTGCATACAAAATCACAGACTGCGGCCTATTTGATGTTACATCCTTCAATTTTGTAGATGTTTCTATTCAATAAAAGCAGGCTTTGGATCCAAAAGAGAAAGTTCTGATACTATTCTTGATGCAACCCACTTCGCACCTTCAGGTCTGAGGTGGGTGTTGTCATTATCGCCATCCATGTAGTTTGGGTATATTCCCTTATCGAAATTCATAAAGTACTTTCTACTCTCCTCGTCCCCCAATAAGAGAATATCCTCCATCAAAGGAATTGTAATATCAACAACTGGGACAGAAGCCTGATGGGCTGCTGACTTCATTGCAGCAATATAGTCACCAGGTGTGTCTTTCAACCTACCATCAAGAAATATTCTCCTCGGAACAGATGTGACAAAATATACAGAGGCCTTCTTATCCCTGATTTTGTTGGCCATAAATACAAGGTTTGCAATATAGCTTCCCCATGGGTCAGTTCCTCTTTCATCAGTTTTTTCATCATTGTGTCCAAATTGGATTATTACACAATCGCCCTCTTTAAGAGAAAGAAGCACTGATGAGAAAGTTCCTGATTTCAGACATGAAACAGTAGAGTAACCGTTAAAGGCACAGTTAACTACAACCCAGCCGGGAACGATATACTCGCTTATCACTTCACCCCACCCTGTTTCAGGCCTTGCTTCTCTTTTTTTATCTGCACAAGTAGAATCGCCAAGAAGATATAATCTATTCATTTTGTTCGTCCTTAATACAATAATCGAATAAAATGGGTCGGTTGACAATGACCGACCCTGAAAAAAAGAAGTATTTTGATTCCTTATCTCTGAACTCTTCCTGAACCATCTCCCTTGCAGAGAGCCTCGACTTCGCTGAGGCGGGAAAGGTTAAAGTCACCATTGATAGTGTGCTTCAAGCAGGAAGCTGCAACTGCGAAGTTGATTGCATACTGCTCATCTTCATAGTGGCTGAGACCATAGATGATTCCAGCTGCAAAGCTGTCTCCGCCACCGACACGGTCAACGATGTCTGTGATTTCATAGTGTCTTGAAAGATAGAAACCTGTCTTTCCGCTGAGAGCTGCACTCCATCCATTGTGGTCTGCGCTCTTACTCTCTCTGAGAGTTACTGCAACATACTGTACGTTTGGGAACTGAGCCTTTACTTTCTGTGTCAATTCCTCGTATACAGCAGTATCAAGCTTACCGGATGTTACGTCGCTATCTGCAGCGATGCCAAGACACTTCTGGATGTCTTCTTCGTTTGCAATTACAACGTCAGCATACTTGACAAGCTCTCTCATTACTTCTGGAGCTTCCTTTCCATACTTCCAAAGCTTCTTTCTATAGTTAAGGTCGATAGATACTGTAGCGCCAGCCTTAGAAGCAGCCTTCATTGCAGCGAGAGCACAATCAGCAGCTTCCTGGCTTACTGCTGGAGTAATACCTGTTGTATGGAACCAACCGGCATCCTTCATGATTGCATCCCAATCGAAATCTTCCGGTTTTGCCTTTGCGATTGCAGACTCAGCTCTGTCGTAGACGACAAGACTTGGTCTCTGGACAGCACCTGTTTCCAAGAAATAGATTCCAAGTCTTCCACCTTTGACCATGTTGACAGCACTTGTATCGACACCGTACTTCATGACTTCTCTCTTACAAGCCTCACCTACAGCATTGTCTGGAAGAGCTGTAACGAACTGAGCCTTTTCTCCGAAGATGGAGA
>JALFCJ010000004.1 GCA_022771185.1 Spirochaetales bacterium
CCTCCATCCGTGGTCCCTTGGACGGCGGAGAGTACACTATAGAGTGTAAGACAAGTCAGTATCTATCAGGCCTCCTTCTGGGAGCACCCTTAGCTATTGGAGACAGCCATATCAAGTGCTCTGTCCTATTTGAAAAACCATATGTAAAGATGACTCTCAAGTGGCTTGATGACCAAGGTATAAAATACAGAATCAGCGATGACTTGGAAGAAGCCTGGGTCAAGGGTGGACAGAGTTATAAGCCACTTGATACATATATTGAAGGAGACTTCTCTTCCGCATCATTCTTCTTTGTCTCTGCTGCAATACACGGCACAGAAGTCACAGTAGAGGGCCTCGATAAAAACTCAACTCAGGGAGATAAGGAGATACTCAATATTCTTGAGAATATGGGATGTAAAGTAGAGTGGAACGGTATGGCAGTCACTGTAAAGGGACCGGATAAACTGAAAGGCGGAGTCTTTGACCTCAACGCCATTCCCGACACTCTTCCTGCCCTCTCTGTAGCCGCTGCCTTTGCAGAGGGCGATACAATTCTTGAAAACGTTGAGCAGGCAAGAATCAAGGAGACCGACAGAATAAAAGTAATGAGAGAGAATCTCAACCAGCTGGGAGTAGAAGCCGAGGAGAGAAGAGACGCCCTCATTGTTCATGGAAAAGGAAGCGTCAAGGGAGGAAAAGCCAAGGGCTACGGCGACCACAGAGTCATCATGGCTCTTGCTGTTCTTGGTACAAAGACAGAAGAAGAGACAGAGATAGATGACGTAAGCGCTGCTTCCGTCACTTTCCCTACTTTCTTTGATCTACTGGAAAAATTGGAGAAATAAAATGGAAAAGACTGTTATTGCTTATTACACAGGTACAGGAAATACATTGGAGCTGGCAAAGAGAATAAAGGGAGCTGAGCTAGTTGATATCATCAGAATAAATGAAGGAAACGCCACATTGGATGATGACATCACTAGACTAGGCATCTTCTTTCCTGTCTATATGGGAGGAGTCCCATATCCGGTGAGAGAGTTTATTTCTAGCACTCTCAATGGCCGAGACAACTCTTCTCTCCAGTATGTATTCTCACTCATCACTTGCGGTAGCGGCGGGAAGAATGCAGAGTGGATGCTTGACCGCTCTCTACAGGATATTGGAATAGGCCTCAGTTACACCCTCTCTATCCGATACCCAGACTCTTATCTACCACTGGTGAGTAAGGTTCCTGATGAGAACAAGACAAAAGAGATTCTTAGTAAAGCGGAAGAAAAAATACAAAAAGCAATAGAAGACATCGAGAAAGAAGAGATCAAGCTCCCTTCTAAGCCACTATTAGGAAAGATCATGTCAAAGATGGTCAGTAAAACTGGTCCGAGTGCAAAAGATAAGAAAATGAGTGTGGGCACCGACTGCATCCGCTGCGGCACCTGCGCTTCAATCTGCCCGTCGGGTAATATTGTAATCGGAGAAAAGAAAGCAGAGATCGGTGACAAGTGTCTCCACTGCTATGCCTGTTATAATTTCTGCCCCAACGGAGCAATAAAGTACGAAGGTAGAAATGACCACTATAAGGGACTAGTAAAGATAGAGGAGCTGAAGAGAAGATGAGCTTTTTCGACGAGACGGCAGATAGAAGAGGCACTAACAGCGAGAAATGGAACAAGAACGCTATAGCTAGTATCGCTGTAAATGGAGGGGCAGAACCATTTTGGGTTGCAGACATGGATTTCAGGCCTGAGCCCCACATAAAGGAAAAGGCAGAGGAGCTAGCAAAGCTCGGAGTCTTCGGCTATCCTTCATTCCCCACTTTCAGGGAGATAGCAGCTTCTTGGCTGAAAAAAAAGCACAATTGGATAGTAGACAAAGAAAACATCCTCTACTCTATGGGCCTCTTACATGGCGTCTCCATGTGCATAAACCTCCTGACAAATAAAGGTGACAAGATCTTGGTTCCAAGTCCCACTTATAGACCATTCAGGCTTCTATGCTCTCTCAACGATAGAGTCATGGAAGAATATGAACTGGGGTATAAAGATGGCTCTTACTTTCTTGATAGAGATAGGTTTATAGAGAGTGCAAAGAGATCAAAGATGATCCTCTTCTGTTCTCCTCATAATCCATCTGGACTAGTTTTCTCAAGAGAAGAATTAGAATTTGTCCTAAATACAGCAAAAGAACTAAACATCCCTGTAGTCTCAGACGAAATTCATGGAGACTTGGTCCACCCAGGATACACTCATATTCCTATGGGAAAGGCAAATGAGAAAATAGGAGCGGAGACTGTCACCCTTATGGCGCCTTCAAAGACATTCAATGTGGCTGGAGAACATAGCGCCATCGCTGTTTTTAGTTCAGGCTCCACTCTTAAGAGATTTAAGCATGCACAGGACGCTTTATGGGTATCGGAACCGGGGTACTTGATCGGAGAACTGACAGAAGCTGCATATAAAGACGGACTAGAGTGGAACAAAGAGCTTTGTAAGTACCTGGGAGAAAACGCAGAGTTAATCACTTCTTTCTTCAATGAACATGACCTAGGGATCAAGATGGTGAATGGTAAGGCATCTTTCGTCACATTCCTGGACTGCACTGGAGTATATGACAAAATAAAGAAGAAAGTGGAAGAGACACCAGAGAAGTATGAGTCTACATCGGGTGGGGTGTTATCAAGGTTCTTCGGAGTCGAAGCGCTAGTTGCAATGAATGACGGTTCTTGGTTTGGAGAACAGTACTACAAATTCGTCAGATTCAACTATGGAACAAGCAGAGACAAAGTCTATAATGCGCTTTTAAGAATAAAGAAGGCGGTGGAGAGTCTTTGAAGAACAACAACCTCATTGAGTGCGGAGTATCGTTTATTGTGGCCTTATTTTCCTATTTAATTATAGGCCCCATTATATATGCCCTCATATATCCATATATAAACGGTACTCTACTTTTCTACGCTTCTCTTTTTATTCCTTCTGTTTTTACTCTTTTAGTGTTGATCGTTCTAAAAAGAAAGAGGTTTATAAACGATTTCAGAGCATCAAGAGATAGAGGATTCTCCCTCCCCCTGTTTTTTATTTTCCTTTCTTCGTCTTTTATTTTTCTCTCTCTGACTTCTCTATTGGAGGGAGCGAAAGTAAATCCCGCGCCAATAGGCGAGAAGATACTATCTCTCTTTATTTCCCTCTTATTTATCCCCATCCAGATTACGACAGAAGAGTATATTTTCCGTATCCTACCATATAAGACAGTGGAAGAAAGAATGGGGAAAAAGAGTGTATGTATTCTTCTTTCTCTTATTTCAGGTCTATTGTTTACACTTCCCCACCTCTTCAATAAAGAAGTATTGGCTGAAGGTGGATACTGGGCTGTAATACACTATTTTCTCTGGGGCTCAATGGTAATGGCAGGCTCTATCATGACAAAAGGCTTTGAGTTTCCTCTTGCAATGCACCTATCAAACAATCTTGTGGTATCTATAGTTGCAAATTACAAAGGTTCAAGTTTATCATCTACATCTTTCTTTATACTGGAAAACGAGACATCCAGTCCAAAGGCAATAGTAACTTTCCTTCTTCTTTTTGCCCTGGAGTTTCTTTTCTTTTACACATTAAAACGGAGAAGACACAGTGAACGCCAAGAATAACATTCTAGATACTCTTTTATGGTTGGGGTCCATAAGTAAGAACGCTATTCCATATAGCGAAGTGGATATGTTGGTCATTACGATTCTTGAGTACCAGAAATTAGAGACCACACCAAAGAAAGAGTTTGGAAAACCAGTAAGAGAGCTTCTTTCCTATGCCTGCCCCCTCAGTGAAGATGAAGTCATGGGTTTTGAAGTAAACCAAGTGAAGCTTTGGAAGAAGGTATCTGCATCAGAGAGATATAAAGACTTAAAGCTCTTGGATGCCGTCGGAGAAAAGATAGTAGACGACAAGGGTGCAGAGCAATACGCTGCAGCACTCTTTCAAGATGGAAGCGAATACTACCTTGTGTATAGAGGGACAGACGAAAGCCTCACTGGGTGGAAAGAAGACTTCAATATGGCGGTATGTGATGAAATCCCATCAGAGAGAAGAGCCTTGGAGAGCCTGGAAAAGGTTACTAAGAATATAGATGGCATCCATCTTTTGGGGCATAGCAAGGGAGGCACCTTGGCTCTATATGCTGCCTTGAAGGCGGAAGAAGAAGTATTTAATAAGATAAAAGACATCTACATATTCGATGCTCCAGGCCTTCCCGATTCACTGATCGAAGAGGAGCGATGGAAGAGAATCGAGAGTATTACTCACTCATTTATACCGTCCTCTTCAATTATCGGAATGCTATTTAACACTACAGACAACGCTGTAGTAGTGAAATCTTCATCCATAGGCCTATTACAGCACGATGCTTTTACATGGCTTCTCTCAGGAGGAAAGTTCATCACTCAGCCAGATATTACTTATAGAAGCCACAAAATCGACAGTACTGTTAAAAACTTCATCAAAATGCTGGATAAGAATGAAAGAGAGACCTTGGTTGAGGTATTATATAAAGTATTAAAAGCCACTGAAGAAGAGAACGTTTGGCTTATGCCTGAAGCTGCAGCCAAGCGTTTTCCAGAAATCAAGAAGGCTATAGCAGGACTAAGCCTAGAGGAGAAGAATACTCTGACTTCAATCCTTATCACACTAGAAAAAGCACGAATAGAAACACGAAGGAGTAGTTTAAATGGCTGGAAATAAAAAGAAGAAGAAGAAAAAGGGAGGTAAGGCCATTAAAAGGATAATATTCCTTTTCTTGATTCTTGTAGTACTCTTTGTCGTATTGGCTTTCCTCACTCCGACAGAGAGTGAGATGGAAGACGGGTACAACCCCACATATATTGCTAATTTGGAAATACCAGCTGGCGGTAAGGGAGAAGTGATAAAGCACACTGGTTATACACTCTCATACAACGAGGAGTATGAAGTTCCTGAATGGGTTGCATATGAACTGACGAGGGAAGAAGTGGTGACACAGAGCGTGGATAGAAAAGACAACTTCAGGGAAGACAAGGCTGTAACGACTGGTAGCGCTACCCTCAACGACTACAAGAAATCGGGTTATGACAGAGGTCACATGGCTCCTGCTGCTGACTTCAGATGGTCATTTGATGCCATGAACGACACATTCTATCTATCTAATATGTGTCCTCAGACCCATGCTTTTAATGCAGGAATATGGAGCGATTTGGAAGAGGCCGTAAGGTCTATAGCCTATGAAGATGAGTGCGTTTATGTCGTTACGGGACCAGTGTTGACAGATGGCCCATATGATACTATCGGAGAGAATAAAGTCGCTGTTCCTAAGTATTTCTATAAAGTCATTCTCGATTACACAGCCCCAACCATTAAGGCCATAGGTTTTATTATGCCTCACGAAAACTCAAAGGAGCCCCTCTCCTACTTTGCTGTGACTGTTGATGAGGTGGAGGATATTACAGGCCTCGATTTCTTCCCTCTTCTCCCCGATGAGGAAGAAGAGAAGCTGGAGTCTTCTTTGGACACTACCCTATGGGCCCTGAAGAACTTCGACTACTCCCTCATTGAGAAAGCAAACGAAGAGGGAAAAGTCTTTGTCGAAAACACTAGTGGCGACAACGAACTGAGAAACAGTATCCTCGACATATTCTTTGAGGTCTTCTATCGCTTCAAGAAAGAAATTTTCTATGCCCTGGGTATCGAGAAGGAAGCGAGAGCCATAGGACTCTTATAAGCGGGACATCATAAGCTTTAACAGTCTATTTGCATCTTCGACTTTGATGTTCTCTTTCCCCGATGAGGATATGAAAAACCTGGAATTATCACCTCTCCATACCTTTTCTGTCCCATCAGGACGTTTTGAAGCCATGTCTGTCCAAAGATAGGGATGAATGTGAGGAGCAAGAGAGCAGTCGATGAGAAGAACCATAGGATTTCTGTTCTCGCTTCCTGCAGGGTGCCAAGGTCGGGCTATGAAGACAGAGTTTTTATCTGTATTGCCTTCTTTTGAGAAGACACAGTCATGAAAGATAAATCCCACTTCTTCGCTTTCAAAAGTTGAAGGCGCAGAGACAAACCCTGGCCCTCTGGATACTATTTCGCAGCCTTGAAACAATGCAGACCCAGAACCAAATATAAAGTCTACAGATCCTTTTATGGTACAGTCTTCCAATAGCGTAGAGCCAGAATCCAAGTAAAGAGTATCCTGCCATCCAAGGAAAGTGCAGGCACGGAAAGTGGCATGGTCAGAACCGAAAGCGGTACGAAGAGCCACTGCCTGTAAGTCCATTTTCTCCTTGTCATCTTTATGAGCCAGGTTCCAAGCCTTCCCCTTCTGATAATCGAAAGAGTTGGAAAAAGTAATGCCTAAGGCAGAGAAGTTTGGTGCGGAGACAGTAAACGTTGCACTGTCTCCGGTATTAAATACTTTACCGTCCCTAACGGTTCCGTGCCTATCGTCGTTGTCGATTCTTGCGCCTTCCTCGCTGATGAGTGTTACATCAGGACGGTTAACAAAAACTTTTTCTCTCCAAACGCCTTCTCTGAGAATAAGGGTCAAGGGACCCTCCGGTGCCGAGGTGAGGGCATTATTAATAGAAGATTGAGGATCTAAAACCAAAGTTGTCATGGCTCTATATTATCACAAAGAAAAACCAAATACCAACTTGGCTTTATTTTGCTTTTTTATTCTCCTCCAGAGCTTCGTTTGCCTCTCTATAGATATACTCCGTGGCCATTCTTACCTTTGCAGCAACATCACACTTTTCTATAGGGAAACAGTAGAAGACTTTTTCAGCATCTCCGATACTGATCATGTCTCCTTTTTCATACCAATATAAATCCGATGCTACAGAGTAGTTGTCGAGGGGATAACGTCTGAAATCCAAGGCCTTGTCGTCGCTCTTTAGATGGAAGCCCTCCTCCGTGTGGACCAGTCTACCGTTTCCAATATCGAATATAGCGCTGTTTCCCCTTTGCATCAGGATCTTTACTTTAACGTCTACTTTATATCTTCCCTCATCTATCTCTTTCTCCACTTCTTCCCTCTCCCACTTCGACCAAGAAGGGATGGAAGTGAAGGTATCGTTTCCGTTTTTGTTCTTTATGCTTCCATCTTCTTCCAGTGACCACTCCTCGCCGCAGGAAGTGCACTTTATAGTAGTGCCGGAACTTTTCATCATTCCTTCTTTATGGCAATGAGGGCACTTATAGAGCACGCTTGATAGGCCATCCGCCCTGAAGTTCTCTCCGATTTTCACACCATTCTCTTTCTGCCACTTAAAGTGGTCGAATCCGAAGTGTGGCCTGATAGCAGCGTTTATCTCATCGACGCTCATTTTTTCTGCGTCCTCAGGGGACAATAAATACTCCATCTTTGCGCTTACATCCACTTTTCTTATCTGAAGCCTGTTGTACAAGGGATCACGATGGAATGCACCGAAGGTCTCTATCATGACGACAGGAATCTTCAAAAGCTTGATCATCTTTCCAAGACTCTCCGGAAGAGGAGTGGGAGTAGTCCCGTCAAAAGAATATGAAGCCTCCGGATATAATAGTATGGAGTCTTTTAGAGTTCTTACGGAGTACATCATATCTTTCACAAGAGAAGTCTCTGAAACGAACTTATGTGTCGGAATACATCCGATGGCTCTCATAAGCCCCTCTTTCCCTACAAAACCGTCGGCCTCGCATATAATATTGAAAGGTCTTGGATAGAGAATACAGGAAGCGATCTTCAAGTCTATAAATGACGAGTGGTTCATTAGAAATAGGGCGCACTCTTTCTTTCCCAGCCTCTCCATATTCTTCTTTTCAAGTTTGAAGTGGACTTTCTTAAGAGTCGGCCACGAGAGTCCTCCAAGTAGGGAACGGAAAAAGATATTTGGTCTTAATGGTTTTTTCCTCTCTTCCCTGGCCATAGCCATGACGCTCTTATAATCAGAGTTCTTTGTTTTTATTTTCATAATGTGATTCCGCCTTTTCTGATTATATGAGGCTTTATGGAATCTAGAAAGTTTTTTGTTTAAAAAGGGTGCCATATTCGACACCCTTCCCATTACTTATGGCAGGACCCCTTCATGCTGCAACTAGAGCAGCCACAGGAACAGGAGCCTCCTCCATTTTTCTTTTTCTTAACTAAACTGAATACTACAGCCCCTACCACTAGAAGTAAGACCAATAAAACAATCAAAGTCGGTATATTCATACTTTTACTCTCCTATCTTTTTTGATCAGCGCATACAAGAAATAAGCAGAAGCCAAAATAGCCACGATAAGGAATATATAGCTTGGGCTTCCGGTAAACAACAATCCGAACTGATTAATTACAAAGGCTACGAAATATGCATATAGACACTGATAAATAAGTGCAAACCATGTCCACCTGTTATCGTTCATCTCCCTTTTTATGGCACCTATAGCCGCAAAACAAGGTGCACAAAGAAGATTGAAGCACAAAAATGATAGTCCTGACACCTTAGTAAAAGCTTGTGCTATGCCAATGAATGCACTTTTTTCCGCACCATATAGAATTCCAAGTGTTCCTACAATATTCTCTTTTGCAACCAGCCCGGTGATGGTTGCAACTGTGCTCTGCCAGTCCCCCCAGCCAAGAGGATAGAATATCCAGGCGATAAGAGAACCCAAGAATGCGAGAATAGAGTGGTCAAGCTCTTCCGCAGAAAGCATTCTGAAGCCTTCTTCCGTGAAGCCGAAGAAAGAAGTGAACCATACCACAATGGTGGAAAGAAGAATGATGGTTCCGGCTTTCTTAATAAATGACCAACCTCTCTCCCACATTGATAACAGTACGTTCTTTGCTGTAGGCATATGATAAGAAGGTAGTTCCATGACAAAGGGAGCCGGTTCCCCGGAAAACTTCTTTGTCTTTTTCAATATTATTCCGCTGGTTATAATTGCAAACATTCCCAGGAAATATGCAAATGGAGCCACCCAGGCTTCCCCTCCGAATATGGTTCCTGCAATAAGTGCGATGAAGGGCAGCTTCGCCCCGCAAGGAATGAAGGTTGTGGTCATAATGGTCATTCTTCTATCTTTCTCATTCTCAATGGTACGCGATGCCATGACACCAGGAACTCCACAGCCTGTGCCGATTAAGATTGGAATGAAAGACTTTCCTGATAACCCGAACTTACGGAACACTCGGTCCATGACAAAGGCGATTCTAGCCATGTATCCGCAGTCTTCAAGAAGCGCAAGAAACAGAAATAGAACGAACATCTGAGGAACAAAGCCCAGTACGGCACCCACTCCCGCTACAATTCCGTCTAGTATCAGTCCCATAAGCCATTCTTTGCATCCGATTTTCTCCAGACCACTCTCTATCAAAACAGGAAGCCCTGGAACCCAGATGCCATAATCTTGAGCTTCAGGCTCAGTGAAGTCATAAGAAATAAGGACATCAGAGGCGGAGAGCAGGTCTTCATATCCGACTTCAACTACTTCTTCCGATAGTGTCTCCTCGTCAACGATAGTATAACTAGCCGTCGAAGAATGATTATTTTCCTCAATAACCTCTTTCAGTAGACTTTCGTTGTACTCCCTTTCTCCACCAAAAGCGTTGACGATGTCCATAGATGTTGTATATTCTTCCATGCTCTCGCTATAAGCACTTCTTCCTTTTCCAAATAAGAAGAAACCATCACCGAATAATCCGTCATTCACCCAGTCAGTACACATTGTTCCAATGGTCGTCACTGAAACAAAGTATACAAGCCACATTACGAGAGCAAAAATAGGAAGAGAGAGATACTTGTTTGTTACAATACGGTCTATTTTATCGGAAGTGGAAAGAGTCTTACCGCTTTTCTTATAACAAGTCTTCAATACACTCTCAATATAGCGGTATCTTTCGTTGGTGATGATAGACTCTGCGTCATCATCCATTTCCTTTTCCACACTGCTTATTTCTTTTTCAATCTCAGATATGACAAACTGCTCCAGATTCAGCTTCTCTCTTACATTTTTGTCTCTCTCGAAAAGCTTCACCCCATACCATCTTCTTTCCCTCTCTTCTATATTTTGGAGTGCTTCTTTTTCGATAAAGGCCAAAGCTTTCTCCACTCTTTCAGAGAATATATGGTTATGATTTCTATTGTTCCTTTCACTCTCTTTTATAGCCGCCTCTGCTGCAGATAGTGTGTTCTCCCCCTTCAGTGCAGATATCTCCACAACAGGGCAACCCAAGGTTTGGGAGAGAAGGGGAATGTTGATCTTATCACCATTTTTTCTCACCACGTCGCTCATATTAAGGGCGATGACCATTGGTATTCCCAACTCCAACAGCTGCATGGAAAGATATAGATTTCTTTCCAAGTTTGTTCCATCCACAATGTTAAGTATGGCTTCAGGTTTTTCCTCCATTAGGTAGTTTCTCGCCACTACTTCTTCACTTGTATATGGAGATAGAGAGTAAATGCCAGGAAGGTCTATGATCTTGACATTACTGTGCTTTTTTAGTCTCCCCTCCTTCTTTTCTACTGTTACCCCAGGCCAGTTTCCAACATATTGATTTGAGTCAGTAAGATTATTAAATAGCGTAGTCTTACCAGAGTTTGGATTACCTGCCAATGCGATTCTTATATTCATTTTTTACCTCTTTATTCCACGTCTATGTTCTCAGCTTCACTCTTTCTAATTGTCAACTCATAGCCTCTGACATTTACTTCAATAGGATCCCCGAGAGGTGCAACCTTTCTTACAAAAATCTCTACACCTTTTGTTATTCCCATATCCATGATTCTTCTTTTCACAGGGCCTTCACCCTTCAGAGCCTTCACTTTTACGCTTTCGCCGATTTTCACTTCTTTAAGAGTCCTCATATTTCTTCTCCTTTATCAGACCATTATTTTTCTTGCCATCTCCTGACTTATGGCTATTCGGGATTCCTTTATCTTGACTATTACGTTCCCGCTTATAACCGAGGTGACCACCACCTTGGTCCCATTGGAAAACCCCAGAGACTCCAAGTGTCTCTTCACTTCCGGTTTCCCTCCCAAAGCCTTCACTGTCATCTCGCTTCCTACTGGTGAAAAAGAAAGAGGTATCATTATTATTCTCCTTAGTTAGTTTTGCCTAACTTATCGATGACTAATATAAGTTAGTATTTCCTAACTTGTCAACATACATAGATGATCTAATCAAGAAAGAAATTCAGCAAACTTATTATTTTTAGAGATAAATAACATCATTTCATCTCTCTAACTGTTTATAAAAAATGAGGTTAGTTCAGAAAACATATATCCAAAACATAAAACTATCTATAGACTTTTATTGTCGCAAAAGGAGAGATATATGAAAGAAATAACTCTTGACGGTCTATGGAAACTCAGAGCAGACAAAATCGAAGACAACAAATTTGGTATCAAAGAAAATATGGAGTGGGACATGACGCTTCCTGGGGATGTGCATGGTACTCTCATTAAAAACAACA
>JALFCJ010000091.1 GCA_022771185.1 Spirochaetales bacterium
CATTTCAAGAAAATCCCTTCACTGGAGATGCCCACATTATAGGATCCCGTCAGTTTATTTGTGTGCAGTTCGAGCTTGATCTATGAAAATGTATAAAGATTCATATTCTGAGGCAGTTTTCGAGTTTTGCAATTTCCTCTAGAATATGGAAAAAGTCAAAGTTCTTCAGTATGGCTGCGGAAAGATGAGTAAGTATACTCTTCGCTATTTATATGAAAAGGGATGCCAGATTGTCGGAGCAATCGGACACAAGTCATCTGTGGGTCAGGATGTAGGCGACTGGGCTGGACTTGGAGTAAAGACAGGAATCATCATCAGCGACAACGAAGACAAGGTCTTGGATGAATGCGATGCAGATGTCGCCATCATCACAACTCGTTCTTTTATTTCTGATATCTGCGCACAGATAGAGAAGTGTGTAACAAGAGGAATCAACGTAATCACAACATGTGAAGAAGCTATCTACCCTTGGACAACTTCTGCCGCCGAGATAAACAGACTTGATAAAATAGCAAAGGAAAACAGCTGTACTATCACAGGAAGCGGTATGCAGGATATATTCTGGATCAATATGGTAGCTCTCGTTGCTGGTGGCTGCCACAAAGTGACAAAGATCAAGGGGGCATACAGCTATAACGTTGATGAGTATGGTATTGCCCTGGCAGAAGCTCATGGCTGTAACCTAACACAGGAAGAGTTTGAAGAGAAGATTGCTCATCCTACAGTCTTTGAGCCTTCTTATGCTTGGACAAGCTCAGAAGCTCTTGCCAATAAACTTGGTCTTACTATTAAGAGTATCACTCAGAAGCATGTTCCATGTGTTGCAGATCATGATGTCTACTCAGAGACACTTGGTATGGATATCAAGAAGGGTAGATGCATCGGTATGTCTGCAGTAGTCACAATCGAAACATTGCAGGGCATAACAATCGAAGAAGAGACGATTGGAAAAGTGTATGAGAAAGGTGATGGAGATATGTGCGACTGGAAGATCTCCGGCGAGCCCGATACAGAGTTCCACGTTGTAAAGCCAGCTACAGTCGAGCACACATGTGCTACTGTTGTAAATAGAATCCCATCTCTATTGAACGCTCCAGCCGGTTTCGTTTCCTGCGATCAATTGGATGAAGTGGGATATATAACATATCCAATGGAATTCTATTGCTGATTCTTTTCCAAATAGTTCAAAGGCTGTAGACCTATAAAAAGGAATGCAGCCTTTTTTTTAGTATTCGAAGATTCAACTAAAATTAATGGAAGTTGTAAAAGACTGCCATAAAAGTTCATAATTTAAAATAAAAAAAGCTCCATTTCTAGGAGCTAAGCGACCGACGGGAATCGAACCCGCATCTTCAGCTTGGAAGGCTGAGGTAATAGCCATTATACCACAGTCGCATTACGTCAGAGATACTAGATGAATCATCAAAATGTGTCAACAGCTTTCAGAAAAGTTCTTCATCTCTTTTTGTTTTTTTATCTTCAAGCCTGAAAGAAAGCCTATGTATAGGGCAGGGGCCATACTTTTTCAGCGCTTCATAGTGTTCTTTCGTTGGATACCCTTTGTGATGTGCAAAACCATATTGGGGCCACTTCTTGTCGGCTCTATCCATCAGTCGATCTCTATGATTCTTCGCCAGTATGGATGCAGCCATAATCTCAGGCACCTTTGCGTCTCCTTTGACTATCGCTTCCACAGGACAGTCGACATCCGGAGTTTTGTTGCCATCGCAGAGAAGTATAGTGATTTTGTATCCAGCATCCCTTATTTTCTCATAGCTTCTTTTCATGCCCAAAAGAGATGAGTTAAGAATATTTATTTTGTCGATTATCTTGTGGCTTATTGCGCTGACAGCCCATGCTGTTGCCTTCTCTTTTATTATAGCCTCTACTTTTATTCTCTCTTTCTCACTCATTTTCTTGGAGTCATTAAGAATTTCTACAGGAAAATCATGGGGAAGAATGACAGCTGCAGCCACTACAGGTCCTGCAAGGGGGCCTCTACCTGCCTCATCTGTTCCACAGACTACTTTTTCATCATCAAATTGTTCAAATAGCTCTCTTTGCATATAATATATAATTGTAAATAAATGAGACGTCTTGTAAATACAAGAGAGAAGGAGAGCAGATGTTCCTCAAATCGCTTGAAATCAATGGATTCAAGAGTTTTGCCGATAAGACACATATTGATTTTGCAGATGGCATTACATCTCTTCTTGGCCCTAATGGTTGTGGTAAGTCAAATATTGTAGACTCCATCAAATGGGTCTTGGGAGAACAGTCTACAAAGACACTGAGAGCTTCCAGAATGGATGACGTCATCTTTGCAGGTACTGAAACAAGAAAGCCAAGGGAGATGGCTGAAGTTACTCTTGCAATCGATAACGAAGACCATAAGCTTATGACAGATGTCCCGGAGATTGTCATAAGGCGTCGTATTTATCGCACGGGTGAGAGTGAGTATTATATGAATGGCCAGAGATGTCTCTTGAAAAACATTAGAGAGCTCTTTATGGATACGGGGGTTGGTAAAAGCGCATACTCAATCCTCGAGCAGGGAAAGATCGACCAGATACTCTCCAATAAGCCTGAAGACAGACGATATATATTCGAGGAAGCGGCGGGAATCAGCAGATATAAAGCAAAGTGTAACGAAGCTCAGAATAGAATTGAAAAGAGCCAGGAAAACATTAACCAGCTTTCTTCAACTGTCAGTGAAGTAAAACGTACTTATGAGCGTACCAGGGTACAGGCAGCTAAGGCTATGAAGTGGCAGGAGCTCAAAGACAAGGCCTTCTATCTGGATGTAGATATAAAGTTATCAAGAGTGGACATGTTTCTTAAACTTAAGGAAAAGAGACTTCAGGATAGAGATGCTGCAAAGGAAAGAAAAAGCAAGCTTGAAACAGATCTATCAACTTATGATGATGTCATCTCATCTTCCAGCGGAGAAGTATCTGAGTATCAAGAGAAATCCAAAAATCTCGAGATAGCAATAGGAAAGGCGGAAGCTCTTGTAAGTAGTATTTCAGAAACGATCTCTGCCTTTGAGGAAAACTATAGGCAATATCTTGAGAAGCTCTCATACAGTGAATCAAGGTGCACTCAGATACAGAATGAAATAGATAGAACCAAGGCTGACGCAGAAGAGGCGACTTCCAACCTCGATGATTATATCGATCGCTTAGAGGAAAAAGAGAAACAGCTTAAGTACACAGAGAATGCACTCTTTGAGACGAGAGTGGAGATAGGAAGACTAAATAGTGAGATCAAGAAGGCTGAAGAGAGCAATGCAGAGCTGGACAACGAGCTACGAGAGCTTTCCGATGCCCTGAGGAATGTCATTGAGTCTCTCATTCAGGAAGTGGATGAAAAGACAGGCACGGAATATAGTGCTGAAAGAAGAGAAGACGCTGAGAAATCTTTCCGTTCCTCATTATATTCAATTCTCAATGACTTGGATCAACGCTCCGCTTTTGTATCCAATCTTCCTTCCGGTGTTGAATACTCATCAGAGATTGCTTTCAAGGATTTTTCGAGGCTTAAAGACTCTATCTCCAAGCTTGATACTCTCTTCAATACTTATATCGAATCTATTCCTCCTGTAATCGATACTATTCTCTCTCCTGAAGGACTTGTTTCAAAGAAAAGAGATATAGAAGAGAAAGAGACAGGAGCAAGAAACATCATAACTGAAAACAGGCGAATAATCGAAGGCGCAAGAGTTCAGATAGAGAGTAGGGAGAGTGATGTAATATCACTACAGACTAATATCGCCTCTCTTAAGGAGCACATTGGAAGCCTTAAGGTTACTGTCGATAATCAGAAAGAGAATATCAGGAGATATAACTCACAAATCGTTCAAAGAGAATTGGACTTGGAGGATGAAAGAGCCAGTGTGGAAGTGGCAAGACGCAGAGTCCATGAAATGAACGACAAAATAAAAGACAAAGACCAAGAGAAGAAAGATAAAATTGAAGAAATATCTAGACTTAACAAAGAGCTTGGAGAAGTTAACTCTCTCCTTGCGGAGAAGTACCAAAGTCTTGACAAGAAGAGACGTGAGAAAGATGAACTCATGCAGGAAATAAATAAATGCGAGAATGAGTTCACTACAAACAACATGTATGCAGAGACTATTGATAATGAAATCAAGAATATATTCTCCAACTTCTTCGACACCTATGCCCGAAATCTCAAGGAATTTGAAGATCGAATGCGTGATGATATGCCTGATGAAACTGAGATGAAAAAAGAATTTGAGGCAGTAAATCAGGAAATCAAGTCACTTGGAAATATCAACCATACTGCAAAAGATGAGTTTGATCAGGCTGAAGACCAATATAAGTTCTACTCAAAGCAACTAGAAGACTACGAAAACGCCAAGAAAGACATGGAAAGCGTTCTTGGTGAAATCCTTGATAAATCCAAGACTATGTTTCTAAAGTCTTATAAAGAGATCAGCGATAACTTCCAAGCCATGTTTAAACGTCTCTTTGGCGGGGGCAGGGCTGAACTCAGCCTGTCGGACCCTGATGATGTCCTTAACTCTGGTATTGAGATTCTTGCTCAGCCACCAGGAAAAAACATGAGTACACTTTCCCTTCTCAGTGGAGGAGAGAGAAGTATGACTGCTGTGGCCCTCTTATTTGCTACATACCAAGTAAAGCCATCACCTTTCTGTATCCTCGACGAGATAGATGCAGCCTTGGATGATCGAAACATCGGCTATTTCTTGGACGTTCTTCAGGATTTTGCCAAAGACAGTCAGTTTATAATCATTACACATAACATACATACTGTCACAGGTGGAAACAGCATGCTTGGTGTATCTCAGATGGAGCCTGGTGTATCTACGGCAGTAGGATATAGAATCGCTTCCATCTCTGGACAGCCTAGAATTCTCAATGATGAAGGTGAAAGTGTTGAATTTGATGAAGAGGGTAGAAGAAAAGAGTGACATCACTCTATTCTTGTACGTTGACCAACTACATAGTTTTACTGTATAAGTTTTACTTGGAGTTTATTGTTCGGAAGACGAAATGTTTGACAGTATTAGTAGTAAGTTCACAGGAATAATGAGAAGTCTCTCCGGTAAGGGGAAGATTTCTGAGAAGAACATTAGAGATGCAGTAGATGAAATCAAGGAAGCACTCCTTGATGCCGATGTCAATCTTAGAGTCGTCAGAAGATTCGTCAACTCGACTATTGATGAATCTTTGGGAGAAAAAGTCCTAAACTCTGTTAATCCTGGCCAACAGTTTACAAAGATCGTCTATGATAAGATGGTTGCTCTTCTTGGCTCGAGCGAGGATGAGACCAAGCTTAAGCTGAAGGGAAAGGATGCAACTACTGTAATCTTGATGATGGGTCTTCAAGGTTCAGGTAAAACGACAGCATCCCACAAGCTTGCATATAGATTGAAAAAAGAAGGAAGAAAAGTAATGATGGTTGCAGCAGACCTTGTTCGTCCTGCAGCTATTACTCAGCTTCAAGTCCTAGGTGAAAAAGTAGGAGTACCTGTCTTTGTCCTTCCTGGAGAGAAAGATCCTGCAAAAGTTGCTGAAAAAGCAATAGAAAAAGCAAAGAGAGAGATGTTCGACACAGTCATCATCGATACCTCCGGCCGTATGCACCTTGATCAGGAACTGATGGAAGAGATACAGAGAGTGGCAAAAGTATCTCGCCCTGACGAATGCCTCTTCGTTGCTGATGCGATGACAGGTCAGAGTGCCGTCGACATTGCAAAAGAGTTTGATGAAAAGGTTGGTATTACAGGTGTCATCCTGACAAAGTTCGACTCAGATACTCGTGGTGGTGCGGCCCTCTCGCTCAGAAGTGTCGTCGGTAAACCAATAAAGTTTATCGGTGTGGGCGAAAAGATGGAGGACTTGGATCCTTTCTATCCTGAAAGAATCGCTTCTAGAATTCTTGGAATGGGTGATGTAGTGTCACTTGTAGAGAAGGCTCAGGAGGCTTTTGATCAGAAAGAGGCCGAGAAGCTCCAGAAGAAGATGGAGAAGAATACCTTCGATCTTCAGGATTATCTGGACCAGCTTGAAAACATGAACAAGATGGGTAGTGTTGACAAGCTGATTGAAATGATACCTGGAGCCAAAGGTAATATTTCTGAGGATGACATCAATCTTAAAGAACTTGAGAAAGAGAAAGCTATAATCAGGTCTATGACTAAGTTTGAAAGATCGAACTATAGAATTATCGGACCGTCCAGAAGAAAGAGAATTGCAAAAGGCAGCGGAACAAGCGTTGCTGAAGTAAATCGTCTTCTTAAGAAATTTGAAAAAAGTAAGCTTATGATGAAGAAGCTTGCAGGAAATAAGAAATTACAGGCTCAGATGATGAAGCAATTAGGCATGTGAGCCTTCATGTAGTATAAGGAGAATAACCGTGAGCACAACAATGAGACTCAAGAGAATGGGCACAAAGAAGAGACCTTATTACAGGATCGTAGTGCAGGACAACAGAATCGCAACAACTTCAAAGACAATTGATGAAGTCGGATCATATCGTCCAGTAGAAAGCGAAAATCAGGTTACACTTGATGACGCTAAGGTCAAGGCATGGATTTCTAAGGGTGTTGTAGTTACACCTACAGTCAAGAGCCTTCTCAATGGAAAGGGAATTTCACTCGACAGAAAGCAGGGCTGATTAATCCCTGAAAGGAGTCGAGATGGAAAAGGAATTAGTAGAGTTTGTGGTCAAGAGCCTTGTTGATGCTCCCGATGAGGTGAGTGTCAATGTTATTGAAGGCGAAAAGTCTACAATTCTTGAACTTAAAGTTGCTCAGGAAGATGTAGGTAAAGTGATCGGCAAGCAGGGACGTATTGCAAAAGCAATCAGGACAATCCTTTCTGCTTCTGCAACTCGTGACGGCAAGCGTGCCACTTTGGAGATTCTTGACTAATGAAAGCAATGCTCCTTGCATCGGCAAAAGTAGGAAAAACTCATGGTGTTGATGGTTTTTTGAGAGTTTATTCTCTTTCTGGAGAGTATAAACATCTGAAAAAACTTAAGTCATGTAAGTTGACCACGAAAGATGGCAAGGAGCTTTGTCTTGAAGTCGATTCCATAAGGGTAGACGGAGAACTCTTTCTAATACGTTTCAAGGAATATGAAACTCCTGAAAAAGCAAGGGCTCTTTCGCAATCTATCATCTATATTCCTAGAGAGGCGGCGCCAAAGCTTAAAAAAGGTGAATATTATGTAGCTGATCTATATGGAATGGAAGTGTTGGTTGATGGTAAAAGGGTAGGAGTTGTGGAAGATACAATTGAAGGTGCGCAGGCATTGATGCTTTCAGTCAGAAAAGATAGTGACGGAAAGTTATACTTGGTACCTAATCTTCCTGTCTATGTCAGCTCCATCGATATTGATGGCAATACACTGGTGCTTGAAGCTCCATATTTGTTGGAATAGAGATGAAGATTACAATTTTTACTCTTTTCCCTGAAATGGTGGAGCCTTTTTTCAAGTCTTCTATTATGAAGAGGGCAGTTGAAAAGGGGCTGATACAATATAAAATAATCAACTTCCGTACATATGCTTCAGGTGTTCATCAAAAAGCTGATGACGAGCCTTTTGGTGGTGGAGCAGGCATGGTTATTATGCCTGAGCCTCTTTCTAGAGCATTGGATGATAGTGGGGCAAAAGGAAAGAGGGTAGTTTTCCCAACTCCCAGCGGCAAACAGTTTACAGAGAGTTACGCTTCCGATTTATCCAAAGAGGAAGAGCTTTATTTTATCTGTGGTCACTATGAAGGGATAGACCAGAGGGTTGTAGACGAATATGTCACAGATGAAATAACCATAGGAGACTATGTCCTTTCTTCTGGCGAAACGTCTACTATAGTAATAATAGATGCTCTCTTTAGACTTATTGATGGAGTGATAACAAGTGAAAGTCTTGAAGATGAGAGTTTTAATTCAGGACTTTTGGAATATCCTCAATATACTAGGCCTGCAACCTATTGCAATAAAGATGTGCCTAGTGTATTATTATCTGGCAATCACCGCCATATTACCGAATGGCGCGATTGTAAACGGCTGGAAAAAACGCTGCTCAACCGGCCAGATCTGCTCTCGCATGCCTCTCTCAGCATAAAGGAGCGACAGAATTTTTTGAAAATTATTAGTAAAGTAGAGGACGATGATTATGGACATCATTAGAGCGATTGAAGCTAAGCAGATCAAAGAGAATGCTGAAAATTTCAGTGTTGGTGATACAGTTAAAGTTTTCTTCAAGATTGTTGAAGGAACAACAGAAAGAATTCAGGTATTCGAAGGCATCGTAATTGCTAAGAATAACAGTGGCATCAGAAAGACTTTTACAGTCAGAAAGATCAGCTATGGTGTTGGTGTTGAAAGAATTTTCCCAATGCATTCTCCAAGAATCGAGAAGATCGAAGTTGTCAGAAGAGGTCGTGTCAGAAGAGCAAAGCTCTACTACCTCCGCTCAAGAGTTGGAAAGGCAGCAAAGGTCAAGGAACTTATTGTCAAGAAGAATGGTTAATTCCATTTGTTACGTTCAAATCGCCCTTCACTTTTGTAAGTGGAGGGTTATTTTTTTATGTATAAAGAAAGAGTAAAGATTAATGAATAAATTGTGTTTTTTTATTTATTTCTGTAACTTTCGTCTTTTTTATTGTTTTCTCTGATAGACTACACAAAAACTACACTGTATTTAGGGGATAAAAAGCATAATTCGTTAAGAATTTCGTTTCACGTTTTTTGCTTTCTGTGCCATAATCGTGTAAGAACAGTGTAAAAACTGTCTTGATTATGGATTCTTATCTACAATCAAGAAATTCTTCCGTTTGGGGGATTAGGAATTTGTGAGATCTGTGCAGTTGTGCACTTGTCTCAACTCGGCTAGGTTTCCTAGAAGAGTCGTAAGGATAAAACATTAAGAGTTCTCATGAAAATGGGAAATAAGGATGGCGACAAAATGAAAAGAAAGAGTTTTGGAAAGTGGGCTATTGTAGCACTTCTCGTAGTTGCTGTACTTTTCAGCTTTACTGTCTGCAGTAAGAAAGCTGACAAAACTGCAACAACAACTACTACAGCTCCTGCTACTACCGCTCCAGCTACCACTGCTCCAGTCACAACAGCTCCAGTTCAGGAAGAGAAAAAGGCTGAAACTCCTGTCGTGACTACACCGGAACCGGCTCCTGTAGTTGTTGAGCCAGTTGTAGAACCTGTTGTTGAACCAGTTGTTGAGACCCCTAAGGCAGAAGAGCCGGCAGTTGTCGAGACTCCAGTCGTCGTAGAGGAACCAGTGGTTGTAGAAGAACCAGTTGCAGAGGTACCTGTTGAAGAACCAGCAATTGAAGTTCCTGTATTCTCTACAATTATCAGTGCATATGGTATGTCTGCAAATGTTGTTGCATACTCAGATCACGCTGAAATCACACTTCCTTCTGGTACAACTGCAAATGATGTACAGATGATTGCTAGTGCTTTTGTCAAGGCATATCCAGAAGCAGCTGCTGTAACTTATACTCTTGACGGCGACAAGCTCAACCTTAGCTACCCAGCACAGTCCGATGCCGTTATCGTAGCAGTTGTTGCTCAGGTTGAAAAAGACATCAAGTGGGCTGCTGATCAGATTCTTGGAACAGCAAAGGCTGAAGTTGTCGAGGAACCAGTTGTCGAAGCTCCAGTTGAAGAAGCACCTGTTGTTGAAGATAAGTCTTTCACTGTTAAAGAAAACGGTGAAGTTATCGCTTGGTATAGCTACAGAGGACTTGCTGAAGCAAAAGTTGATGCTGATGAAAATAAGGCTGTCATTACTTATCCAGCTGAATATATCTATAAGTCAGATATCGATTCTTGTTTTGCTGTTGCAGCTAGTGCATTCCCTCAGTATGCAAAGTATGTTACATATTCCATCCCTGAGGAAGGAACACTTGTAATCAACTATCCTACACTCTCAACATATGAAGTTATCAGTGCTCTCAGTTATCTCAATGATACTGTCACTACATATATTGATTCTGTATTCGCTTCATTCTTCAAGGCAGAAGAAAAGGTTGAGGCTCCAGTTGAAGAGCCAGTTGTTGAAGAAGCTCCGGTTGTTGCTCCAGTATTCTCAACAATCATCACAACTCACGGCCTCGCTGCAAACGTCGTTGCTTACAGCGACTATGCTGAGATCACAGTACCTGCCGGCACAACAAAGGCTGACATTGACTATGTCGCAGCAGCTCTCGTCCAGGCTTACCCAGTTGCAGCAGCTTGCCAGTACACATTCGACGGCTCTGTTGTAACAGTTACATACCCAACTCAGAGCGACGCATTCGTAGTTGCAGCAGTAAAGCAGCTTGAAAAGGATGCAAAGTGGGCAGCAGACCAGCTCTTCGGTACAGCAGTTGCAAAGGCTGAAGATAAGGATGAAGCTCCAGTTGTAGAGCCAGTTGTTGAAGCACCTGTTGAACCAGCTCCAGCAGTTGAAGC
>JALFCJ010000102.1 GCA_022771185.1 Spirochaetales bacterium
CTCAGACAGACTTTATTCAGGTCCTAAAAGAATGGTGGTGGAGACTTGATAGAGGACTCAGAGAGGAGAGTACATATTACTCATCTCTTATCTGCTCTCTCGATGCCATTGCTTCCGGTACCACAAGCTGCGTAGATCATCACGCTTCTCCTTGTTATATCGAAGGCTCCTTGTCCACAATTGCAAAGGGAATGGAAGAAATCGGAGTCAGAGGCTCCACATGCTTTGAAGTCACAGATAGAAACAGAGGTATGGAGGAAGTAGAGGAAGGTGTTGCTGAAAACATCAGATTTGCCAATGAAGTGGATGAAAGACTAAAGAAAGGCGAGGATGTTCTCTGCGAAGCTACAATCGGTGGCCATGCTCCGTTTACTATCCCTGATGAGGGATTGAAAATGATGGGTGATGCCATGGAGAAGACTGGAAGAGGTATGCATATACACGTGGCTGAAGCCAGCTACGACAGTGTATGGTCCCACCATTTCTATAACAAAGACCTTGCAGATAGATTGGATTCCTTCGGTCTTTTGACTCCAAAGTCATTGATTGTACATGGTGTACATCTATCTGAGAAGGAAATCGCCCTTATCAATGAGCGTGACTGTTTCTTTGCTGTAAACCCTCGTTCCAACATGAACAACAACATCGGATGCAATACTAAGCTTCCTTTGATCAAGAATCTTTGTCTCGGTACCGACGGGTGCGGCGGAAATATGTTTGAAGAGATAAAAATAGCATTCTTCAAGCATAAGGATGTTACAGGGCCATGGTGGCCATCAAACTTCCTTGAAGTATTGAATAGAGGAAACAAGCTTGTTGAGTCTCAGTTCGGTGGAAGAATAAAGCTTGGTAGAATCGAAGAGGGATATAAAGCTGATATTGTTCTTCTTGACTACAAAAATCCGACACCACTTGTGACAGCCAATGCTCCAAACCACTTTGTCTGGGGAATGGGAAGCGGAAACGTTAATACTACAATTGTCAATGGTAAGGTTCTTTTCAAAGATCATCACTTCGTACGTAGCGATGCAGAAGATATCTATAAGAGGGCATCTGTCGTTGCTGGAGAACTTTGGAAGGAAGTTGACAAGATAAAAGCTTGATATAGTGGATTGCGGTTTAAGAACTGCAGCCTTATAATCTTTATGGTGGTAGGGGGAGAAATCCCCCTCTAATTGATAGCTTTCGTTTTGCCATTGAATAAATCGGCGAATAATGGAGGAAGGAGACAAGATGTCTTATACCAAAATCAGCGATAAGATTGAAAGAGTGGACGCTAGGACAAAAGCCAGGGGAGAAGCAATGTATGTTTGCGACATGACTCTTCCTGATATGCTTTATGCCTACATGGTGCGTTCCACATGTCCTAGGGGAAAGATTTTGAAAATCGATGTTCCTAATCTCCCTAAAGGATACAAATTCATCACAGCAGACGATATCCCGCAGAAAGGGAACAACGAGCTTTGGATGATCTCCAAAGATTGGCGTGCCTTCGCAAAAGACTATGTTCTATATGTAGGTGAGACAATTGGTCTTTTGGTAGGTCCTGACAGGACTGTATTAAAGTATCTGAGGGATAATATTCATATTGAATATGAGCCTGAAGAACCTGCTGTCACTATCGATGATGGTATAGCTTCCAAGGGTGGTCCTATGTTCCCAGAGAAGGGGAACAATGTTTTCTGTTCTCTTCACTGCGAGAAAGGAAGACCCATGGAAGAGGTCTTTAGAGAGGCAGATGAAATTTTTGAAGAGACACTTGAAACTGGATATCAGGAGCATGTCCACTTGGAGACTAATGGTGCGATTGTCACCATGGAAGATGGCAAGTTTGTCTTCTATGCATCTGCCCAGTGCCCATTCTACATCAGAAAGAGTATTGCAGGATTATTGGGGATCAGCGCAGATGACATCATAGTAAGACAGTGTACTACAGGTGGAGCCTTCGGAGGAAAGGAACACTTCCCAGATGTTCTCTGCGGTCCGCTTCTTGTAGCAGAAAACGTTATTCGTAAGCCTATCAAACTCATCTTCGACAGAGAAGAAGATACACAGTTCTCTGTTAAGAGACACCCTTCAAAGTGTGTTTATAAGACAGCTCTTAAAGATGGAAAGATCATCGGTATGGATGCAAAAGTATACTACAACGTAGGTGCATATCTTTCATCTTCTTTCGTCGTATTGCAGAGAGGTATCTTCCATGCCAATGGTGTCTACAACATTCCTTCAACTCACTTAGTGGGAGAAGGTATCGGAACAAATACATTCCC
Organism: Spirochaetales bacterium; assembly: GCA_022771185.1. GTDB lineage: Bacteria > Spirochaetota > Spirochaetia > Sphaerochaetales > Sphaerochaetaceae > Ornithospirochaeta. Next base: position 2,271 of record JALFCJ010000102.1, read on the forward strand.
GACCTGCGCTTTCCGTGGTTTCGGTGCTCCTCAGACTATATTTGCCGTGGAGACACATATGGACCACATCGCCCACCATTTGGGAGTGGATCCTTTGGAGTTCAAGAAAGACTACATAATCAAGCAGGGTGAAGAGACTGTAACAAACGGACACATCATCGAAGAAGTAAAGCTTCCGGAGATGCTTGATGTAGTAACTAAGGAAGCTGACTACTGGAGAAAGGCAAAAGAATATACCCCTGGATGCGGAAAGGGTATTGGAATATCAATGTATCTCCATGGCGGTGCCTTCACAGGAAATGGTGAACAGGCCATCATCAAAGCTCATGCAAGACTTGTAAGGACCGGAGATAGGGTAAGAATCGAAGTCGGTTCAACAGAAATGGGCCAGGGATTCCAGACATCTCTACGTAAGATTGCTGCAAATACGCTTCAGCTTCCAATTGAAAATATCGATTATGACAATCCTGATACATCAAATGTTGTAGACTCAGGCCCTACTGCTGCGTCCCGTTCTACAATGATCGTAGGTAAGCTTGTAGAAAGAGCCGCCGAAGAGATGAAGAGACGCTGGGATGAGGGCGATATCACAACAGAAGTCGAGTACGAACATCCTGAGGGATATCCATGGGATCAGAGTACTTTCAGGGGCGATGCATATCTTGGCTGGGGTTGGGGTGTTGCATGTGTAGAAGTTGAAGTCGATAAGCTTACAAACGAAGTAAGGACCGTTGGTATCTGGACCAGCCACGATATCGGACACCCGATCGATGAACTTATTGTTCATGGCCAGGTAAATGGAGGTATCATCCAGTCTCTCGGATATGCCAGCATGGAGAAACTTGAAAACAAGAACGGTTTCTTCCGCCAAAAGAGAATGAGCGACTATGTCATTCCTACAAGTATGGATTTCCCTCGTCAGTTCTATCATCTTCAGGAGAACCCATATCCTTGGGGACCTCAAGGAGCCAAAGGAATGGGAGAGCTGGTATTCAATGGTGCGGATGCAGCTTATGTAGATGCAGTTGAAAGAGCTTTGGGAACTACTTTTAATTCAATTCCAATTCCACCGGAAGATATCGAGGAGGCTTTGAAGAAGAATGCTCAGTGAAGTTAAATTTACCCTGAATGGGAAGAGAATAATCTACCAAGGTGACCCATTGAGAAGACTCTTGGATGTCATTAGGGAAGATTTGGGTTTTACAGGTACGAAAGAAGGATGTTCAGAGGGAGAGTGTGGTGCATGCTCTGTAATCAAAGATGGACGCCTTGTCACTTCTTGTATCATTCCTATCGGTGCCTGCAATGGCAGTGATATCCTCACTATCGAGGGAATAAGAGATACAGAGAAGGGTGAGTGTATTATTTCTGCTTTCGCAGAAGGCGGAGCTGTTCAGTGTGGTTTCTGTATTCCTGGTATGGTCATGGCTGCATATTATCTATTGGATAACAACCCGAATCCTACAGAAGAAGAGATAAGAATGGGAATCAGCGGCAATATCTGTAGATGTACAGGTTATGATTTGATTGTTGATTCCATTGCACTCGCAGCAAAGAAAGGAGCGGAACTATGGAAGAAATGATGTGCTATATTCCTGAGAATCTTGAAGAAGCCCTTGCTATCATGGACGAAAAAGATGCAATCGCCCTTGCCGGAGGTTCAGACTTAATGGTCAGCGGAGCCAACGGTACAGGAGTCAACCCATCTTTTTCCCGCCCTGTAGTCATCATCTCAAACCTTCCTGAGCTGAAAGGCATTAAGAAACGTGAAGATGGCTGGACAGAAATCGGAGCTCTCTCAACAAGTAGAGAAATTGCAGAATGCGAGCTTGTCCACCCTCTAGTCAGAAAGGCTGCATCCCAAATGGGAGCTGTAGCTCTCCGTAACAGCGCAACTATCGGCGGAAACATTGCAAACGCCAGCCCTAAAGGAGATACTCCTCAGCCTTTGATCCTCTTGGATGCTGAAGTGACACTTAAGAGTGTAAGGGGCGAAAGAAGAATGAAGGTCGATGACTTTATTCTTGGAGCCAAGAAAACACAGTTGGAGAAGGGAGAAATCATCACTTCTGTCCTTATTCCTCCATCAAATCTTACTCATTGCTACTATAGAAAAATAGGTATGAGAAGAGCAAATGCCATCAGTAAGCTTACTATAAGTATCGGAGCTGAAGTAAGGGATGGAAAAGTCGTAGATTTCCGTGCTTCTTCCGGTGCTGCAGGCCCGAAAGTAATCAGAAGTCATTCTTCTGAATCTATCCTTATCGGAAAGACACTTTCAGAGCTTCCAGAATATAAAGAAGAGTTTCTTGATGCATGGAATAATGCAATTTCCCCACGTGCAATGCCTGAATATAGACGTGGAACAACAAGAAGAATGCTTTCGTTTTTCATCGATGCTCTCTCTTCGGGAGTCGAGGAAGGAATAATCGAATAGGAGGCAAAATGGTTATTCATCACCCATCAAATGCTTTAGAAGCTGTAAATACAAGGAAAGCGATACCTTGTAGTGTATATCTGGCCGGAGGAACTGAGGATTTGAGACTTGGTGGGCAAGGCGAGAATAAAGATTTGATTGACATCAACGGTATCGTTCCTTCTGAAATCAGATTGAGGGAAGATGGCATGGTTGAAATCGGTGCCCTTGCTACGCTTGAGGATTTAATTGAGTCTGATCTTATTCCCGAGTGTGTGAAGAAGGGTGCAAGACTCTGTGCGTCTTTTGAAAAGAGAAATAGCGCCACTGTTGGTGGCAATATCGGATCTCGTCGTGACGACAGTTACCTTGGAGCTCTCTTTTCTGTTCTTGATGTGGTGATGCATACCATAACTCCACATGGAGAAGAAGACAAAAAGGTTTCATCTTATTTTCCGACCGATTGTAGAAGGCTGATTCTTTATTTCGTATTGGATCCAAATAAAGAAGCTTTTATCAAGAGATTCGGCAACACTTCATCATCCCACGCCACTTTGATCGCTGCTGAGTGCGAGGGAAAATATGCACTCTCTGTCAAAGGATCTAAGATGGTCATGGGTATAACTCCTGAGATTTACAAGGATGTGGAATATGTCTCAGATATTACAGGTAGTGCAGAGTATAAGAAGTATCTGGCTTCCATAGCCTTTGAAGGAGAGAAATGATGGAATATAAGTGTATTATCAACAATAAGAATATTGTTCTCTCTGGAAAAGAAGACGAGAGATTGAGGGATGTACTTTATAGAAACGGATATAACAGTGTAAGAGACAGCGATGACAGAGAAGGCTTTGCTGGAAGCGATACTATTATTTTCAATGGAAAACTGAAGTATTCTAACTTAATTCTCCTTTATCAAGCAGAGGGTGCAGTAATGAGGACTGCAGAAGGTTTGTTAACTGGCAGAGAGCTAAACTATGTACAGAAGGCAATGATCAGTGCCGGTATAGTACAGAGTGCATATAACGCTCCCGCTGCTGCCTTGATTCTTACTTGGCTTTTGGAGCAGAAACCAAATCCGACTAAAGAAGAAATAAAGGATGTTCTATCCGGTATCTTTATCAGAGATGCAGGTTATGAGCACTATTACCTGGCAGTAAAACTTGCAACTGAATTGAGAGACTATGGCGAATATAAGTCTGAGATAGCTCCCTCTTTCAGACCAAAGCTAAATATCATTGGAAAACCTTGTGATAAAATCGACGGAGCTTCCCTTGTATCAGGAGAGAAAGTATTTGTCGAAGACAAAGTTCCTCAGGATGCTTGGTGCCTACATGTTCTCAGAAGCCCATTTGCTCATGCTTATATTAACTCTATCGATACCAGTGAAGCTGAAAAACTGGATGGAGTAGAGACCATCGTCACTGCCTTTAACTGCCCTGATATCTACTATATGCAGGCTGGGCAGGGTAATCCTGAACCAAGCCCACATGACAGAAGATTATTTAACAGAAAGGTCAGACATGTAGGTGACAGAGTTGCTGGTATAGTTGCAAGAACAAAAGAGATTGCAGATAAAGCTGCATCACTTATTAAAGTAGAGTATGAGCCATTGGATGCAGTGTTTACTGTAGAAGAGGCAATGGCTGAAGGTGCTCCACTCGTCCATAACGGAAAGGTTGAATATAGGGCTGGTGCTCCAGAGAACCTTGATGAATACAACAAGGGACATGATGACGAGAGAGAGGGAAAAGTAGTTTACCAGTTCCCACTTCATGCAGATATCAGAAGAAACTTGGCTGCATCCAACAAGGGTGGAATCGGAGATGTAGAGAAAGGCTTTGCTGAAGCCGATGCCATTGTTGAAGAAACATATCAGACAAGTCAGATTCAGCATACTCCACTGGAGCCTCATGTCTGTTATGCAACAGTTGAAGGCGGAAGACTTATTGTTCACGCATCTACTCAGGTTCCATACCACGTGAGAAGAATAGTAAGCTGGGTTTGTCAGATACCTGAAAACAAAGTCCACGTAATCAAGGAAAGAGTCGGTGGTGGATATGGTAGTAAGCAGGATATTTTGGTTGAGGATTTGACAGCATACTGTGCTTGGATTACTGGTAAGCCTATCTACTATAGGAATACAAGAGCTGAAGAATTCTACGCCAATAGTACTCGTCATCCTATGAGAGTCCATGTAAAGATGGGCGGAAAAAAGGATGGAACGATCACTGCAATCTTTATGGAAGTAAAGGCAAATACAGGCCCATATGGCAACCACGCCCTTACAGTACCGATGAATTCATGCTCAAAGACATTACCTCTCTTTGCTGTAGAAAACATGAAATATGATCTGGAAGTATATTATACAAATACTCCTCCTGCCGGTGCATATCAGGGATATGGAACTCCTAAGGGAACCTATGGCTTGATGATGGCAATGGCAGAATTGGCTGATAAGCTTGGAGTAGATTATAAGACTATGGTGGAGAAAAACCACGTAGAGTCCGGATATATGCTTGAGATTCTCAAGGGCCTTGGAGAAGGAAGAGAAGGAAACGTAGTCCCTGTAGGATCATGCGGACTAACAGAAGCTATTGAAAAAGGCTGTGAGATGATCAAATGGGGAGAGAAAGAAGTCAGTCCAGATCCAGATTGGAAGATTGGAAAAGGCTTTGCCATGATTATGCAGGGCTCAGGCCTTCCTGGATTGGACCACTCTGAAGCCATTGCAAAACTAGAGACAGATGGAACTGTCATCCTTAATAGCGGTGGTGCTGATATTGGAACAGGCTTGGATACTATTTCTGCCAAGATTGTATCTGAAATACTCTGTCTCCCTATGGATAAAATTACAATTGTCTCTGGCGATACTGATTCCTGTGCCTTCGATACTGGCGCTTATGCTTCCAGCGGTACTTTCTTCAGTGGCAATGCTTCTCTTGTCGCAACAAAGAAGCTAAAGGATCTTATTTTGGATGAAGCGGCAAAACAGCTGGATGAAGAGAAAGCTGACTTGGATGTAAAGGCTCCAGGAGTAGTTTGGTCAAAGAAGAGTGGAAAAGAAATTACATATGGAGAACTCTCTCATACTGCAATTAGTGGCACAGGTCGTGGTCAGATGATCGCTCATGGCTCATTTGTTACAGCTGCATCTTCTGTTCCTTATGGCGCACACTTTGCTCAGGTGGCTGTAAACGTAAAGACAGGAGAAGTAAAGGTTCAGAAGTTCTATGCTCTTCAGGATGCAGGAACTCCAATTAACCCTGAAGTTGCTCTCTGCCAGATGTATGGAGCTGTAATGAAGTCCATCGGTCACTCTCTCTATGAGGGAATAATCTTGGATAAGGACGGAAATACTCTTAATGCTAACCTTACAGATTATGGTACTCCTATGATCTATGAAGCACCGGAAGACTTTAAGAGTGTTCTTATCGATGTAGATGATCCTGATGGACCATTTGGAGCAAAGTCTATAAGTGAAATAGCATGTAATGGTGCTGCTCCTGCTATCGGAATCGCTATTCATGACGCCTGCGGAGTCTGGGTAAGAAGTTGGCCTATGAGCCCAGAAAAGATTCTTAAAGGTCTCGGTAAGATCTAAAAAAACTGCTGTCAGACAAAATGTTTGGCAGCTTTTCTTTTTTAACAATGTGTCTATTTTTTCTCTGTGGATTTTTTTCTTCAGAGATAATTTTTCGCTAAAGATTCAAATATTTGGCCAATTCTTTACGCATTTTTCGCCATTTTTGCGTTCTATATAATGGAGGCATAAATGAGTATTGACACTGAAGATGAAAAAAAAGAGAACGACAATGGTGGAAACAGCACATCCTATGTATCGAAGGTCCTTAACAACGCCCATTACAACTTTGTTAAAGACAACAAGAACTTTGCAGAGATAGTGAACATGTCGTTGGGCTTCAAGTTGGTTGATCCTGAGACCCTCGTCGACTGCGACTCAAGGGAGATAGCCCTGGTCCTTGATGGAGATGAGACTGATGAAGAGAAGGAATTGAAGGAGACACTGGTGAAGATCTCAAGGGAACTCTTTCGGGACAACAAGAAGCTTGGAGTCATGAAGAGCGACGGAAGATACATATATATCTGTATCGAGAACCAGAGTAGGGACGACCCGAGAATTAGGGAGAGGATCAACCTATACAATGCAATATCATTCTTCACGACCAGGAAGAAGGACGGAAAAAGAATTCCGACTGTGACGGTCCTTGCTGGGTGGAGTGCAAAACCCTACGAGGAGAGGATATATGCATTCGACGACTATGACGTTGACAGCAATAATCCTATAAACAGGTTCCTTCCGAGGTTCGAGATACCTCAGCTGAACCTGGGGGCAGTGGAGAAGGAGAAGCTGGACAATGCCAGCCCCAACTTCAGGATGGCTGCGTATGCATTGAAGATAGCCACAGCTAATATTACGAAGGAGAAGAAAATGGAGTACCTTGAAAACATGAAAAAACTGTATAATATAGTTGATGACAGTGCAAAGGATGTTGCCATCATATACTCTAAGACCAAGCTTAGTAGGGAGGAAGTCATGGATAACGGATTTGACGAGGTTATCAACGCTCTCAGAGAAGAAGGAAAAAAAGAAGGCAAAAAAGAAGGCAAGCTTGAAGGAACTCTGGAATGTATCCTTGGATATCAAAGGATGAACAACTGTACCTTCGAAGAGGCGGCCAAGGCAATGGGTGTTGATGTCGAAACTATAAAACAGATGAAGGAATCGGGGGTTATAGAAGGATAAAAGAAAGAGTTTTCTCTTATCTCATAGTTTCAAAATACATTTAGGAGTTTTAAATGGATAACGGATTTGACGAGGTTATCAACGCTCTCAGAGAAGAAGGCAAGCTTGAAGGAACTCTGGAATGTATTCTTGGATATCAAAGGATAAACAACTGCACCTTTGATGAGGCCACTGATGCACTAGACGTTTCGGAAGAGATGATAAAGAAGATCAAGAAAATGGAGTTGGTAACCGAATAATCTTTATGCAATCAACAATAATCATCAATTCTTAATCTTCACAATGACTTATAAAAAAAGAGGGCTTTGGTCATAGTGACTTTGCCCTCTTATTTATGAAATATCTCTTTGTGTCCAATCTGCTTCAAGAAGTTTCACAATGGAGACCAGTTCCTTTCGTTTTTCCCAACGTGCAAAAAAGAATAAATCTGCCGCCTCCCAGATTGAAAAACCTCCTATGATGTTGACGCTGTCATAGAATACACGTTGAAATCTGCCTTCAAGAAAATATGATAAAACCAAGACTATTCCACCAAATATAAGAAATCCCAAGATCTTCCTTGTATATACTCGAAGCTCTTTCAGCGTCTTTTTTGCAAGCACCAATAGATATGTGATATACGTCTCTTTGGCTCTTTTGAAATCTACTTCATCATCTAATACTATTGTGAGCTTATCCAGGATATCAGTATGAGTGGAGATATCAAAAAGGTAATCGATGATGTCAGGATTCGGAAGTTCGCTGTTGATTTCGGAGTAAAGGTCTTTTCCTGTTATCTTGACTTCAAGTCTTCCGTTCTTAATAGGAAGAATTTTCTCCATTGGAGATATACTGTTAAGTTTCTTGACAGTATCTTTGATACGAAAGTGTGGCATGAGTATATTGTCTCACTAAGAAAGGGAAAAGAAAAGTATGGAAAAGAATTTTGGGAATAATCGATACATTTTAGAAGAAAAATCAATACAACTAAATAATTAGTAATCATATTGTATAGTAGTTGACCCATAGTTATGTAAAGAATACTATCCTTATATTCTTTTTTGGAGGAAGAAAAATGAAAAAAATCGTTATTTTGATGCTTGCTGCACTTTTAATTGTTTCTTGTGCAACAACAGAGAAGAGTGCAAAGGTTTATGAGTACACAGAAACCGACGTGATGATTGATGCCGGTGACCATAAGGTTCCTGCTACAATTACAGTTCCTGTAGTTGCAGAAGGTGTAAAGGTACCTGCTGTTGTAATGCTCCATGGTACAGGTTCAAACCGTCACGAAGCAGGTAACGGATATGATTATGCAGCTCCGGAAATGGCTAAGGCTGGAATTGCAACTATCCGCTTCGATTACATTGGAAACGGTGATTCTGAAGAAGATTACATTGACTTTACATATGACAAAGCTCTCAGTGATGCAGAAGTCTGTAAGTCTTATATGATCGATAACTATCCTATTGATGCTGAAAAAATCGGTGTAATGGGATGGAGCCTTGGTGGAAAGCTTGCTTTCCTTGCTGCTTCTCGTGATCCTTCCTTCGCTTCTGTCCTCACATGGGCTGGTGCTTATGGTGTATATGAATCTCAGGAAGAATATGAAATCGCAAAGAGAGATGGATACTATGAGATGACATTCGATTGGAGAGACTCTCTTAAGGAATCTCCAGAGTTCTATGAGTGTGCATTTGCCATCGATTATCCTGCTGAAATGGCTGCAATAACTGCTCCTGTTCTCTTGATTCAGGGTAAAGCTGACGATACAGTCCTTCCAGAGACTGCTGAAGAGATCTATGGAGCCCTCACTTCTTCTGAGAAGAAAGATATCTTCTGGATTGAAGGTGGAGACCATACATTCGGTGTATTCAGTGGAGATGACACTGTCCTCAAGACAGCTGTCGCTGCAACAATCGATTGGTTTAAAGAGACACTGTAATAGTAAATGCCTTTTAATGAGGGACGCTGAAAACGCGTCCCTTTTCCATAACTGGGCAAAAGAAAAATCCCTCCAGTAGCAATCGGGAGGGAGGATGATCAGGGGAGATCAGTATACAACTTCATCCCAATCAAACTTATCGAAGACGTCATGAGGATTATAGTGGATTGCTTTCTTCTTTCCTCTTACTACATCCAAAACAGCCCAAGCCATAGCTTCCTGCTCAACTTCTCCTGGATATAGAGCGATAGGAGCGATCCAGCCACAGTGTGCTTTTATGTATTCTACGATATCGTCATATCTGACAAGACCACCAGTCAATAGAATAGCGTCTACTTTTCCTTCAAGCACACAAGCCATCTCTCCGATTGCCTTTGCCGTCTGATAAAGCATTGCATTCCAAATGAGAGTTGCCTTCTCGTCGCCTTCTTCAACCATCTTATGAATCTTCTTTGAGTCAGAAGTACCGAAATGAGAGACAAATCCACCTGCTCTGGAACACATCTTTCGTAGGTCTTGTGTAGTATGACCTTTCTCCAGGTATCTGCAGACAGCAAGAACAGGGATGGAACCCAGCCTTGTGGGAGTAAATGGACCATCTCCGCCAGCTCCTTCAGTGCAGTCTATCATCCTGCCTCCTTTATGGGCACCGATTGTAATACCACCGTCGATATGGGCACATACATAGTTTGTGTCCTTGATATCGACACCTGTGTTCTTTGCATGAAGCTCGCAGATTGCCTTCTGATTCAAGGCATGGGACTGGGCATGACGATAAAGCCCGCTGATACCTGTGATTCTTGCTTCATCAATAAATTCATCAATATTTGTTGGGTTAAGAGTATAGGAGGGCTTATTGAACTCAACGCCCAGTTCATAAGCTACAAGGACTCCAAGCATAGATGCATGATCTGATCCGCCTACATTATTCTTTGTATCGTCATATAGAGTCTTATCGATAATTGTAACACCTGCTCTCTGGCTATGAGCTCCGCCACCACGACCGACGATGACGTCCATATCAGAAACATCCATACCTCTATCCAGAAGAAACTTTCTTGTGACATCCTTTCTCATTTGTGTCTGATCAGGAACTGTAGGGAAAGATAGAAGAAGAGGAGCATCATGGAAAACAGAGTCTGTGAACACTACTTCTTCATCTTCAAATAC
>JALFCJ010000117.1 GCA_022771185.1 Spirochaetales bacterium
AATAAAGAGAGTATGGAAGACTCTCTTCATAATCCATTCTTGATCAGAATATTCCAAAAGATCAAAGAAGAAGAGTTCTTACGCGTTGTCAAGAAGCCTAGTATCTCAAGAGAAAAGACAAAGGTAGCTGAAGTATTCTCCAACGATTTAGGTGATGACAAAGCTTATGTCACATTCTCCGCCTTCGATAGAATAGAGTGGCCGGATCATGAGAGTTATTCCTCGCTGGAGAACCTTATTTACCATCCTCTAGATTACTTTATGTCCAGTATTCTTGGCCTAAATCCAGTGGGAGTGGCTGAGATGAATAAGCTCACTTCTACAATGGGAACTGTAGCCCATAGAGTGATAGAAGTCATCTTTGGAAAGAATAAAGAAGCGAAGGACAGTGGAACACCGGAATATATTGAAAGAATCCTGAATGAGAGAAGCAATGAAATAATCGAAGATGTCATCAAAGAAAAGGGTGCAATCCTTTTGATGGATGAAAACTATAATCAGACGATTATTCTCAAGAAAGAACTCAAGGAGTGCTTATATAAACTTCTTGGAGTACTAAAAGAGAACAACCTTGTTGTATATGCTACTGAAAATAGATTTTCTGGCGTTGATGTAGGTCTAAAAGATGATACTCCAATAAACGGATCGGTGGATATGGTCCTGGAGAACAGGGACGGTGAGTTATATATTTTCGACTTCAAGTGGAGTAGCTCTTTCTCTTATTACAGAAATCGCATTTCAGATAACCTCTCAATCCAGTTGGAGCTTTATAAAACAGCACTGGAGAAGGAGACAGGGAAGAAAGTAGCTCTGGTTTCTTATGTACTTCTGCCGTCTTTATCAATATTCACATCCAGTGATCTAAGGGGTAGAAGAGGCACCATAACTATTTCTCCAGAAAGAGATAAGCCACTACTAGAGGAGATAAAGAACTCTTTTGCCTTCAGAAAGAACGAGATCTCATCTGGAAGAATCGAGATCGGAGATGGTTATTCTCCGATTGTGTTGGACTATGGAAAGAATGGAGAAGATATGGTTCCACTTCCTCTTGATGATGATGGAAACAAGAAAGGAAATAAGTTTTCCAACTATGAATGCTTTAAAAAGTGAGGTAAAGGGATGAAGAATGTAACATATGTCAGTGCAGGTGCCGGAAGTGGCAAGACTTACTTCCTCACAGAGAAGCTTTCATCTATTCTCGAAAGCGGGGAAGTAAAGGGTGAGAATGTGATGATGACCACCTTTACTGAGCTTGCTGCAGGAGAATTGAAGACAAAAGCCAAGGCGAAGCTATATTCAAAGGGCATGGTCAATAGTGCAGAGGAAGTCGATATGGCTACTATCGGAACCATTCACTCTGTAGCAACTAAGTTCCTTGAAAAGTATTGGTATCTATTGGGCTTCAGCCCGAAGATCAATGTCCTTACAGATGAAGACAAAGAGTTCTTCTTATCTCAGTCCCTAAACTCAATACTCTCTGAGGATGACGTGGCCTTCTTAAGCGATGTTGCCGAGACATTGATTATTCCTGTTCCTGGAAACAATAAGGGAGTAGACAAAGAATTCTGGAAAGAAGCAGTAAAAAGTATCGTTGAAAATGCTCGTCTTTACTCCATAGATTCTTTTGATGAAAGCCTAGAAGCATCCTTATCGTTCACATCAAGAATGAGGAACGCAGAATGTGTCATCCCTTGTGATAAAGATCTCGTAGGACGTGAGCTTTCCTCTTTTGAAAGATGCTTTATCTCTCTATCCGATAGATCAAAGACAAAAGATAGGAAAGACTTAATATCGGAAGCAAAACGCAAAGTGAAGTATGGAGACGATAACATAAGCCTCAAGGATCTTGTCTGGTTCAAGACTAGTTTCATGTCCAAGTTTAATATCAAGGCATGCAATGAATTCTTCTCTTCCTCTTCGTTCTTCTCACATCTAGCAAATCTTTATGTAAGCACAAACTATTGGGATTATATCGATAAGTATATAAGAACAGTATTCTCTGTTTCCGATCGTTGGAGACAAGAATACTTGAAATATAAGAAGAGAATGAGAGTAATCGACTTCGATGATATGGAGCAATACTTTCTTATCCTTCTCGATATCCCCGAAGTTCAGGAAGATATCAAGAGACAATACAAAGTCGTCTTTGTCGACGAGTATCAGGATTGTTCTCCACTGCAGGTAAAGATGTTTGATAAGATCTCTGAACTTGTAGAAAGAAGTTATTGGGTCGGTGACTTGAAGCAGGCTATCTATGGCTTTAGAGGTACTGATACAAGACTCGTTCAGAGTGTTGTCAGTAGAGTCTCTTCTTCCATTGGATCTGAGAAAGAATCTCTAGAAAAGAGCTGGAGAAGTAATAAGAACCTTGTCAGTTTTGCAAACAACGCTTTTTCAAGAGCCTTTTCTGCCACACTTAAAAAAGAAGATGTTGTTCTTGAAGCAACAAAAACTGAAGATGGCACTCTCTCTATTCTCGACCTCCATGGAGAAGAAGATAAATACGATGGAATGTCGAGATATATTCTTTCTCTCATTGAAAAGGGAGAGAAACCATCCTCTATTGCAGTGCTTTTCAGAACCAACTATGAGTGTGAATATTTGTCTGCAGCATTACATTCTTATGGAGTGAAAGCAAATATAGAGAGCAGCGTTGATATTACAAACCCACTCTTGGAGTTGTTTGTTTCTATTCTCTCTCTTGTTGTTGACTCCACCGATAGGCTCTCAAAGGCCAAGATTGCCCGTCTTTCAATGAAGGGGGCGACAACAAGTGCTGTCATTGATGGTATTCTTACTTCTTTAGATGATGATTCGTATCTGAATACTATACCGCTAGTAGCTAAGACATTGGATATTTCGGAGAGAATCAAAGAATACCCTGTGTCGAAGATTGTGGAGACACTGGTAATAGAGCTAAATCTCTACGATAAAGTGAAGGAAATGAAGAATGTAGAATTTGGAAAAGAAATCCTGGATTCTATTATCGAGAGGGCTAAGGAATATGAGGATCATGCTCTCTCTATGTCTCTTCCTGCAACTATCAATGGCTTGATCATTGATCTCTCTAAGGAAGGTGGCATAGCAATTCCTGGAGACGAGGATGGCGTAAACATTCTTACAATGCATAAATCGAAGGGCTTGGAGTGGAAGAGTGTAATCATCGGAAGCCTTAGCGATGATTTATGCGAAGAGAAAAGGATTCTTCATGAATACTTCAGCGTAAATACTATTTCTGATCCAAATGATGAGAGTAAGAAAGTAATAAGAGTATTACCTTGGGTATTTGGAAGAGCTAAATCTATTTTTACTCCAGAAATAGTGGAGAAGATCCCTGAAGAGGAATTGAATGATCTAAGAAGTAAAAGGACTGAAGAGATAAAGAGGCTTATGTATGTAGCTGTAACAAGAGCCAAAGATAACTTGTGTCTCTCTCTTGACGGCAAAGAACCCTTCAAGTGGTTTACAAATATCGGTCTCCAGCCAAGCCTCAGATATGACGGAGAAGAGTCTTTCGATTTCTTTAATACAGGTGATGAGTTTGCTATCTCTACACCTCCTTATTATGGAGATAGACTTGTAGATTGCAAAGAAAAGCTGATCCTAAAAGAGTGGGGAGGAAAGAAGGAATATAAGAAGAAGAATCTTCAGCCTAGCTCTATTCCTCCTATAAAGAATGTAAAAGTCTCTATGGAGAAGGATTTTGCTTCTAGAATCCGAGTGGCGTCTGGAGTTGATTCTGCTCTTATAGGTACAGCTATTCACGATGTTTTCTGTGTGCTGGAAAAGAAAAAAGACCTTGAATTTATATCATCGATCATCTCGTCTCATGGTTTTTCAAAAGAGATACCGAATCCTGACGAAGTACTTAAAGCATGGAATAACCTGGAGGAGTATCTGAAGGAACAATATGGAGAAGAATATAATACTCTTCATGAGTGCCCCTTTACATATGAAGAGGATGGCTATGAAGTAAACGGAAGCATAGACCTAGTGTGGGAGACGAAGGGGGGTGTAATCTTAATCGACTACAAGACTTTCCCAGGGAAAAAGAACTCTATTCTTGATCCTAATGACTCCCATTATGCTGGCATGTATAGCGGTCAGTTCTCTTCTTACAAAAAGGCTTTGGAGAAATCAGGTCGGAAGGTGCTGTCATCCTTTGTCTACTATCCTGTTGCTGGATGCATAGTCAGAATCGAGTGGTAAAAAAAGAGAGGGCTAAGCTAAGGCAAAGCCCTTTAAGTAATTATCATCTCAGATAAGACTATCTTTATGCTAGAAAAGACCTGCTTCTTTTATCTGCGCCACTGTTTCTTTGGATATGTCCAAGGCATCAGCGGCTTCATTGAAAGTACAGTTATGCTTCTTTTGAAAGCTAAGAATGCATTTCAGAATACCTTTGTTTTCGCCGATAGAAATGCCTCGTTTTTCGCCGATAGAAATTCCATCTGTTTTGGCTTTTTCCCAGATGGTGTCAAATCCATTCTCCATAACTTCCTCCTTAGTTGCATTCACTCCTGTGTATACAAGTGTAAGGTCTTTGGCTTCGTCACTTACAATATTAAAGAGTTTCTTCAGTTTTTCAAAGTATTTCATCTTTTCCTCCTCGTTTATTTTTCCTTTTGCTATCTTCACTGCATATGAAGCTATTCTTATGTCGTCGTTCATCTCTTCAAGTTCCTCTTCACTTAAATCCACCATAGATACAGTAGGTATCTTATATAGAGGGAGAAACTGTGAATAATCCCTTATATATTCATCTCTG
>JALFCJ010000280.1 GCA_022771185.1 Spirochaetales bacterium
GCAAGGTGTTCGACGATAAAGTAATCACATGCGAGTTCGTGAGGAATGCAAACCTGATAGCGAAGATGTTCAAATACAAGGTCCCCGTAGAGATCCTCATCAAGAGCTGATGTTGTTAGAAAAACTCACAGGGAACTATAGGTTAACAGTCTCAACTAATTGTATTGTTGAGACTGGATACTTATATTCAGGAGCCAAGGAATAATCTACATTAGCCACTATATATCCGTTTGATGCAAGAAGTTTGGCATACCACTCTATTACTGCTGCACTTCCTATACACCATCCGCCACCATGAATATAGATAATAAGAGGTTTCTTTTCTACTCCGTCTTTCTTTTCATACAAAAATACTTCTGCATTCGGGCAACCTGGTACTTCAATTATTTCCTTTCCTATCAAATCGACTTCAGAAATGGTACTACCCCACTCACCGATATTACCTTGAGTAGATGAGAACGACGACACTTTCTTGAAGGCCCACATAAATGCGTCGTTTGTTGAGCAAGAAGTAAAGATACTTATCATAATTATTCCTGTAACTAAAAGAATGAAACTCCGTAATCCTTTCGACACCTTACTCTACCTTCATGTATTTATCTAGATAATCTTCAACTGTTTTCATCCACTCTCTATATATTTTGTAGTCATTCTGTAGGCCATGACCTGAATGAGGAAGTACAAAGTATTTGTAATCTACATTATTCTCTTTAAGTGCAGTCTCCAGCCTTATAGATGCTTCAAAGGGTTGGACCCTGTCACATTTTCCATAAGCAACAACTGTTGGTATTGGATTCTGGGATACCCAATCGGAGGCAGAGATAGCCTTAACTTTTTCGAGATAACTACCATTTTTGATCTCCTCTGGAGTTATTACTTCTCCACTCATGACACTAAATAATCCCGCTCCTGCAGCTCTCGATTCATCACTATCCATACCTAGCCCAAAGATTCCCCAGTCTTCCACATAGAAGCTGGATGGCCCTACAGCACCGAAGGTAAATACAACAGGAACTGGAGAAGTGCCAGAGTCTCTATAGGCGTAGATCATAGCTAGTGCGTTCCCCGCCGATCCTCCGGCAACTGTCATTTTATCGATGACGTATCCAATTTTTCTCGCTTCTTCTATAACGACGGGAATAGCAGATTTTATCTCATTGGACTCTAAAAGGACACTTACATTATTTGTTTCACTACGTAACGAGTAGTTTATGCCTGCAGCAACATATCCTTTACTGCATAACCAAGATAACATTCCTTCGTCACCTGCTTTATCTCCAGAAGTAAAACCTCCTGCATGGATATAAACCACAAGGCCATAGTTATCTTTTGACGAGTCTTTAGGTAAGTATAAATCGAATTTATTAAGTTCCCCCTCTCCATAAGGTATATCTGTTATTCTAACCCCTATCTCATCACTCCATTTTACTGAATACTCTTTCATCCAAGATGGCTTAAATAGGAACTTTGATATCACACCAAAAAGAAAGGCTACTATAAAAATTAGAATTCCTATCCAAATCGGAAGCACTCTGTTTTTCATAGGATGTTACCTCCAAATAGAGTTCCTCCCAGAAGCATGTTCATGAACGCTCGTACAACAAGGCGTCCTAACACAAAACCTGTTATAGCTATTATTGCGATGATGATTATTCTCTTTGACTTTATAGTCACATCTCTCCTCCTATTTGACTTTATGTCGAGACAAATGTATCATCATAAAGGTGCCAAGACAACTGTCTCATTAAAAATAAGACAAAGTGTAGGAGTTTGTATCATCATGAATAATCAAGAGAAAAACACATATGTGCGTACTCAATTACTAACAACTCTACTGGATATGATGAAGAAAGAAGATTTCAATTCTATTTCTATCAGCTCTCTTGTTGCAGAAGCAAAAGTCGGAAGAGCTTCTTTCTATAGAAACTACAGCACTAAAGAAGATATTTTGAGAGATGAAGCTGAACGATTAAATAAAGAATTGGAACTAATTCGTAAGGACGATAATCCCTATGATGTGCGCCTCAAACTTATAAGGACCCTCGACTTCTATAAAGCCCATGAAGATTTCTACTCCACTCTATTTAAATCGGGACAAACGGAAATAATACAAGACTCAATAGTAAATGAAGAAGCCATCTCCAAAGATAACTCTGTAGTGAGAGCATATATTTCATCTGCCTTTTCATACCTAATCTATGGTTGGATTATAGAGTGGATAAAGCGTGGCATGAAAGAAACCAGCGATGAAATAATTGCTATGTTTGAAAGTACAAAAGATAGATAGATTCATTCTCTTTTCTAAACTTTGTTATATCAAAAGATACTCAACTAAGTTAAAAAAGTATCCTACAACAATTATCCCAAGAACGCAGATAGATATAAATACACCTAGAAGCTTTGGCTTTATGGCTTTTTTCAGCATTATCATTGAAGGAAGACTAAGTGTAGTCACTCCCATCATAAAAGAAAGAACGACGCCTAGTCTTGCTCCCTTCAATAGGAGTGCTTCTGCTATTGGAATACAGCCGAAAATATCTGCGTACATTGGGGTTCCTGCTATTGTTGCTATTATTACTCCAAAGGGATTTCCATTACCTAAGAACTTTATTACCAGGTCCTCTGGTATCCAATTGTGGATGATTGCTCCGATTCCCACACCAACAACAATATAAGGAAAAACCTTCTTCAATGTTTCCAAGACTTTATCGAATGAGTATCTTACTCGATCACGTTTTGTCAGCTCTTCTTGTGGTACATCGATACTCTTTGCATTCCTGATAAACTCTTCCACTTGGTTTTCCATGTGTAATTTTTCTATTACTGTTCCGCCAACAACAGCAATCACAAGCCCCAACAGAACATACAAAACAGCGACCTTTATTCCAAATATACTCATTAAGAGAACTAGAGACCCTAGATCCACCATAGGAGACGAAATCAAAAAAGAGAATGTAACGCCCAGAGGGAGACCGGCACCAGTGAAGCCAATAAAAAGTGGAATCGAAGAACAGGAACAGAAAGGTGTCACAGTCCCCAGAAGTGCCGCAAGGATATTCGCTGGTATTCCTTTGACATGAGAAAGAATCTTTTTGGTTCTCTCTGGAGGAAAATAACTTTGGATATAGCTGATGACAAAGATCAAGGAGCAAAGGAGCAGGATTATCTTTATAATATCGTATACAAAGAATTGTAGAGTTCCACCAACCCTGCCATCAGTATCGAGGCCAAAGGCCAATAGGATTTTTCCTACAAGGATATTCAACCATTTCATCCCAAGTATCTGATTTTGAAAAAATGTCCACATATCTTCTCCTTCATATAGATATTCATCTATATATCAAATTAGCTTTATTATTGCCGACAATGAGTCGGCAGAGAATAAGGAATATTATTTTATGAGTTTTTCAATCTCACTGGTCTTGAGGACTCTTCCCATAGACACTATCTTTTCATCCTTAATAAGAGCTGGAGTGCTCATTATTCCATAGGAAGCAATGACGGAATAATCTGTAATATACTCTATATCAGCTTCCACACCCAAGTTCCTGACTGCTTCCTTGGTATTAGCTAACAGTGTCTCACACTTTCTGCATCCACCACCCAATACTTTTAAGTTCATCATATTCGTCTCTCCTTTACTCTTTATCTTTTTCAGTGCATCCACATGAAACTCTTTCTCACAACAACTTAGCGAAGAAATATAGTTCTTGAACTCTCTGAACCTAGTGCAGTTGATGGAATAATGCTGCCACTTTCCATCCTTACGGGAAATGACAAGACCGCACTCTCCAAGAACTTTCATATGGTGGGAAAGTGTAGGCTGTGTAACTTTCAACTCTTCAAGGAGTCTACAACCACACTTTTCACCTTCAACAAGCATCTCAATAATCTTAAGCCTATTTGTATCAGACAACGCCTTTGATATTTCAGATACTTCTTCTCTAGTCATTTCTCCCCCTCATATAGATAACTGTCTATATAAATAATACAACACATAGATACTTGTCAATATGTTGAAGCTTATAAGTAATGGCGTACCCTTTTGAGTACGCCATTATGCTTAGTTCTTTTTAATCTTCTGGAGAGCTGAGTTGAGGCCTTGAATCTGCTCTTTCTTTATAGCGGGCCCCGCTTGCTTCAAGAGGCTCTCCAGGGTCATTCCTGCCATCATTCTCTCTAGGTTTGCGTTATCTTTTGTAGCGCTGGCTACATCGCCTCTTGTGGCTCTGGCCGCCTCCATCATCCTACCCACAATAACTGCTGTCTGAGGATGTTTCATCAATGCTCCAAGAGTGTCCTTAATAGAGAAGGCGGTGGGGTCAAAAGTATCTCTATCAAACCAGTTTACGACTTCCCTTCCTGGTAAAGAGTACTCTGGATTTGCTTTCTCTACCTTGATGATAGTTGCACTGTCTATAAGTTCTCCTGACACTACAGTTATTACATGCTCTCCTGTAATATGGATCTTGAATCTGAAGATCTTATCACCAGACTTTTTCTCCACTTCTTTCCCGTCCATAAAGAGAGTAACTTCATTTTGGTTTGTATAGACTTTGATTTCTGCTTCGCTTTCCGTTCTCTCTACATATCGCTTACTGCATATGTGAATAAATGGTTCCTTGCTCCAATGTGCTTTATAGAGATAGAAAGCGTCTTTTCGGATCTTTCTATCGAATGTAACAAGCCCCTTCTGGTTCTCACCCTTCTTTCCGCCTTCGTCTCTTCCGTCAGCAGCAAAGTCAAAGAGATTCCAAACATGAGTTGCCCATAGGTATGGCCTATTCTCTATTAACTTTAGAATATGTTCGTGGTATATACACTGATAAGACTCTGAATAATCACCCTTCTCTGGATTCTCACTCTGATACTTTATATTTGCGTCTGCTCCATACTCAGAAAAGCCGATTACTCTATCAGGGTGGTTTTTGTGGTACTCATCAAAGAAGCTGTCGTTCTGTTCCAGCTCACCTAGGTACCAACCGAAGTAGAGGTTATAGCTTCCGATATCAGCTATGTCTATCAGTGGGCTATTCTGCTCCAGCATAAATACATGGGCCATAGTGGTAGGACGAGTTTTATCTAAACTGTGGCATAGCTCGTTAAGGACTCTATGGTTATCCAATAAGTCATCTGTTACAGCGCCCGATGCTGTTATTTCGTTACTTAGCCCCCAACAGACAATAGACGGATGGTTATAGCACTGAGTGACTAGCTCTCTCATCTGTGAAATGGTGTTTTCTCTTCCTTTTGGCATGTGCTGAGTGATATATGGTATTTCTGCCCAGACTATAAGCCCATATTCGTCGCATAAGTCATAGAACTCTCCAGCATGTTGATAGTGGGCTAGTCTTACGGTATTTGCGCCTATCTCACGAATTATTTCCATGTCCTCTTTGTGTTCTTTGATAGAAAGAGCGTTACCCAATCCCTTTCTATCTTGATGGCGGCTCACTCCTCTCAGTGGATATTCTTTTCCATTGAGAATAAAACCTTTTTGGCTATCAAACTCAATAGTTCTGCAACCAAACTTTGTAGATACTTCGTCACCGCTTTCTAGTTTTGCAGTGGCATAGTAGAGATATGGATCATCTGTTCCATTCCAAAGATGAACATTTTCAATCAGGAACTCTGCCTTCGAGTATCCATTAGTGGAAGGTACTGTCTTACTCTCTCCGTTTACTATGATTGTTACTCTCCCTGCGTTTTGCCATGTCTCTACATTTACTACAGCGTTTCTCTTTTCAAGGTCCACAATAGGAGTGACCTTTATTCCAGGTGTACCATCTTTTAAGAGTTCAAAATGCTCTTCAGGAACGACAATCAGGTTTACACTTCTATATAAGCCCCCATAGAAAGTGAAGTCTGCTTTCTGAGGATAGACTCTATCGTTTTCAGCATTATCTACTCCAACAGCGATGATGTTTTCTTCTTTGAGGCTCTCTGTAATATCGACACGGAATGTGGAGTATCCACCTTCGTGGTGACATAATATCTCTCCATTGACATAGACATCTGCTGTCATTGCAGCACCTAAGAATTCTAGGACTACTCTATCGCCTTCTTCCATCTCTGGGCGAGAAAAAGCTTTGACATACATTGCCCTTCCCCTCCAGTAGTCGTTTCCTCCGTCCTGTCCGTCTATATTATTCCAAGTGTGTGGAAGTGTCACAGCTTCCCAAGAATTAGGAAAGGTGGATGGAACTTCTGAAGTCTTCTTAAACTTCCAACTATCATTAAAACTAATTGTTCTTCTCATTATTCTTCCTTTATCAATACTGGAGTATTAGCATTAAGCATCATCCTCAGGACTCTACAAGCACTTCTTCTAACAACTTCTGGTGTCATTTTTCCATTCTTAATAGCTTTCAGAATGCACTCTCTATCATAATCCGAGCCTGGCATAATCAAGTCGTTACCACTTGGGGCAGCTTTTTCAGGCCTTCCAGCTTTTTCGTTAGTACTACCCCAATCTGTCATCACAAGGCCTTCAAATCCCCACTCAGAGCGAAGAATACCTGTCAGTAGGTCATGGCGGTTAGCTGTATATATATGATTCACCATGTTGTAGCTGGACATAACTGTCTTTGGATGGCTCTTCTTTACAGCAATCTCAAAGCCCTTCAAGTATATTTCTCTTAGAGCTCGCTCTGAGACATTTGAGCTGATACCATTTCTATTGTCTTCAGTATTATTACAGCAGAAGTGCTTTAAGCTTACGCCTAAGCCTTTATGGCTTTGGACACCTTTTGTCAAAGAAGCCGCCAACTCTCCAGTTAGTACAGGATCCTCGGAGTAATACTCGAAAGCCCTGCCTCCAAGAGGATTTCTATGGATGTTCATGCCAGGAGAAAGCCAGATTGTGATGCCAAACTGAAGCATCTCTTCTCCTACAGCCTTTCCAATGGATTCTAGTAGCTCCTTATTCCATGTCTGAGCCAAAAGCATCTCAACAGGCCATGCTGTAGCATATCGGTAGACAATCTCGCCTGGAATTCTTTCCAGCTGTGCTTTCATGGCTTTACCCATAACTCCCCAACTATAACGCTCAGGTACCATGGCTGGTGCAAATCCGCCACCAGGGAGTGCTTTGACTTTATTTGCAATATTCACGCCTGCTGGACCATCAGAGAAGAGAACATTTCTTATTCCTTTACCCAGCAATGCTGTTACAGTCTTTCCCCCAGCTCCATGTATTTCTAAAGTGCCCTTAGGTGGGTTACGTAAGTCTCCTCCCTGTAACAGCCAGGCCTCTTCTTCAATAGTTAAGCTATCGAGAATAGATTTCTCCTCTTCTGTTTCTTTAATAGAAGGCTCAATATATGAGACAGTTTTCGTAGTGAAGTCTTCAGGATTAACTCTTAGTCGCATTTCGCACTCTACTCTTTCTTCTCTCTCTTTATCTGGATAAAAGAGTGGTAGTTTATCCTGAAGTGAGCAGCAGTTCTTACACTCTGTTACGACTATAGTTTGTGGGATATCAAAAATAGCAGAGAGATTTGTATTTCTACTGCTGTTACCGACTCGGAGAATATAATCACCCTCGTCCAAGATCCAAGCTGCTTTCTCTTCGTTGTAAGATGTACAATCTTCGAGACTGAAAGATAGATCCATTGTCTCTGTCTCTCCTTTCTCCAACTCTTTTGTCTTCTGGAAAGCCACCAGCCTCTGATACTCCTTATTACTTCCAGGAAGAGATATATAAACCTGCACTACTTCTTTGCCGCTTACTTCTCCAATATTTGTTACAGCGACTTTAATGTTGATGTTAGTTTTATCGAGGGAGACAGACTTAGTTTCAATCTTGAAGTCTGTGTAACTAAGACCAAAGCCAAAGGGATACCTGACTTCTTTATTGAAGGAATCGAAATAACGATAGCCTACATATATTCCCTCTTTGTAGTATTCATTCTTTAAGTCGCCGTTAAGGTAGCTAAACTCATCGCCAAAGGGAATATCTTCATAACGAAGCGGGATGGTATCTGAAAGCTTACCAGAGAAGTTTACTTTTCCTGAGAGAACATCAGAAAGGGCATTTCCTCCCTCTTCTCCACCTTGAACAAAGAGTACTACTGCATCAATGCCTTTAATTTCATCCAAGAAAGAAAGATCGATGTGTCCACCGACGTTGATGACGAGGATAGTATTCTTGTAAGCTTCACTTACTATTCTCAGATTCTCTCTTTCGATATCTGTAATGTAGTAGTCGCCCTTCTCCAGTTTTCTATCATTACACTCTCCAGCCTGCCTCATCAACACGTAGATTGCAGTATCTGTTTCACTATTCTCAATGTCTTCTTTTGTAACTAAGCGCCCACTTGGATAACGATAAACATAGCTATGAGCAATTGGTATTATTTCCATTGGATTAACGAGATCCTTGACCTTGTCTTCCACCATATCGTGGTATTCTTGATAGGTGGAAGAATACTCGCTATCGTAGTCATCAAGCCATTTTTCTGTCGTAATCTCGAAGCCAGCGTTCTTTAAGCCATCTTCAATATTGACGCTATATCTCTCTTCGACGCTACCGCTTCCAAGTCCCCCCTTGACTGTCAACCGAGCTCCCATTCCATATAAAGCGATTTTTTTGTTTTTTAATGGCAAGGCGTTGTTATCATTTTTAAGTAAGACAAAGCCTTCTCTAGCTGCGACTCTCGATAGTTCTCTATTCTTAATCTCCAATGCTGTTGGCTCACTTGATAGCGTTCCATATAAATTATTCATTGTTCTTCTCCAATTCAGCTAGATTCCATTTCTCTCGCCACATAATCTGAGGCATATCACCCTTCCATTCCACAGGTAGCCAGACATAGTTTGCTTTCGATGTGTCAGCACTACCCATCATAGGAGAGCGAAGCATCATCCATATGTCTCGAAATTTGGGCTTTAAGGTTTTATCGAACCTACTGTAAATAGCTCTAACAAAAGCGTCATATTTCTCTTTTGTCATTACATAATCAGGAACCCATCTGTCAGCCATGACAACGATTGTGTCTCTTCCTTCTACTCGGAAGGCTGAGCTAGCTTGAGAATTGAAAGAGGCTGAACTTTCATCATTAACATGAGGATTCCCCAGCACTTTAAATGGCCCCATATAATCGTCAGAAACAGCTACTTCACTAGGGTTCGGTACATAACCTATCATTCCGCTGGTCAATAGATAATGCTTTCCATTATGAATGAAGTAAGTAACACCTTCTCTGGAGAATGGGGGCTTTAGTCCTGAATAGACATTAGCTTTCTCTCCTGTGACAGATAGATAATCGTCACTGAGTTTATAAACAACTAGGTCTGTATGATCCAAGTCTACATATAAGTACCCCTCTCCAGTGTTCGGATCTGAGACAAGGTCAAAGTCACCAACTCTTCTTCCATCAGGCTGAAAGAAAGGATTCTCTAGCTTATATGGGCCAAGAAGGGAATCGGAGGAGAGGATTGCAAAGTGAGCTTTATCATTGTACTTGAGCCACATCACATACTTATTTGTCTTCT
>JALFCJ010000299.1 GCA_022771185.1 Spirochaetales bacterium
GACGATGTCTTTCTGAGCTTCAAGTGCTTCTGCAGCACCCTGAGCAAAGAGCATTGTGACACTAACGAGGGCAATTGCCATAACCAGTGCAATTCTCTTGATTCTGTTCATCTATTTCCTCCGAAATAAAGTTATCCGAAATATTTTACGGAGTCTGTTACCCAGACAACACGATTATAAATTAGAAAAGTATGATACGCAATTAGAGAGGGGCCATCAAAATACCCTTTTCCACAATAAGAGAATATCAGGAGCGACTTCTGCTTCTGATATTTCCTGGCGGGAATCCTTTCACTTTTCTAAATACTCTACAGAAGTATGCCTGATCCTGGAAACCTGTCATAGATGCAATCTCACTAATAGATGCCCCAGTCTCCAAAAGAAGCTTGGATGCAATCTGAATCCTGAATCTATTAAGGTAATCCCAAGGAGAGAGACCTACTTCCTTTCTGAATATTCGTGTCAAATAGTCTTCACTTATATTGACTGACGCAGCAATCTGCCATCTAGATACAGAATGGGTTGCATATTCATTAAGATAAGCTATAGCTCTCTTTACAAGGACAGATGTCAAAGGAGGTAAGAGTTCATCTCCTCCAATGAGAGAAACAACTCTGGTAATGAAGTCTTCGCTCTCGGTGATTGATGTGTTCACCATCAATACTTCGGGGAAAGGACTAAGCTTCTCTGCGTCTTCTTTTGTAAACTTATCTTTCACTACAAGTAAAGGAGTCTTTGAGAATCTTATTTTTCGTCTTATGGCCTCTATTGTAGATGAATCGACTTTCTGCATTATAAAGAGTGCTGCAGATTGAGATTCATCCAACTCCTGGACATCTTTTATCTCAACAATCGTTCCAAAGTCCCTGAGTTTATCCAGGGTCTTAGGGAAAGAGCCAAAAGAATAGAATGTAGCCCTGTCATTTTGTAGCAAAGCACTCTCTACAGTAGTGTTGAGTGAAGTACTACTTTCTTTACTACCATAACAGAGGAAAGGCATAACCTTCGTCTCTTTATGGTTGCGGAGAATAGTCAAAGCCACATTTGAAGACTTGGATTCATCTTCAGTGTTCCAAGCCAATGCGGAATATGACGGGATCTCTCCTATTTTCTGTACTACTTCTTCAAACCCCATCCTTGTGACTTTTTCGAAGCCAAATAAATGAGGAACAATATTCTCATCTGATGAGATGAAGAGAACTCCTTTATCTCCGGAGGAGGAAGAAGGAAGACCGGAAAGAGACGGGAATGGGAAAACTATATCTAGTTTCTCTTTTCCAAACCTAAAGGTACCACCATGGAGAACCATTATCTTCTCACATAGAAGCATAGAAGGATCCTTATCTGATATAGCTGATACATCGAAAATAGTACCAAAGATTCTAAGAATAAGATGCTTCTCCTCTACAATTATCTCCATATTCAGAGAGTCGCCAGCAACTCTGGCTGAAGAAGTAAGATAATCCAATATCTCACACACATTCCCCATATCCAGATTAAGGGCAGGAAGCAGACTAGGAGAAGTAATAGAAATACCTCTGTCTTCAATCTCTCTCAAAAGGAAGGAACATGGCGTATTACGTAGATCTACATTCAACTCTCCTTTGTCTGAAAGAGAGAGTTGAAGAATGTGCTCTGCCTTTGTAGAGAGAGCCAAAAGGATCTCTTCATCCAAATCCCCGCAGTCTGCCATAGCTCTAATGGCATTTAAGGGTTCTCTAAGGTTCTCTGCCAGTGTGGCATAGAAAAGGGAGACTTGTTTTTCAGCTTCTTCAGCCTTCTGGCTCTTGATGCTGGCTATCTCATACAGCGATATGGCCTGCAATGTAGCTGATATGCTGATTCTTATATTCTCGACCATCTCAGATGGGCATGATTCATTCTTCATGATCATGTATCCGACTACAGAGGAGTCATAGAAGAGAGGAAGAACCAAGAACACACCCTTGTCAAATTCGCTTTCCATATCCTCAGGATAAAGCAAGTTTCCGGGAAAAGGTTCGCCCTCTTCCCATATTCTTGATTCATTAAAACCTGTAATAAGTCTACTCTCACCATCTACGTCACATAAGAACACAAAAGCCTTGGAAATGCCTATTTCAGGAAGTTTACTGGATAAAGCGTTACCAATATCCTTGAAAGACAGCGCTTTTACAAGTTCTGCTCCCAATGCGTTGTAAGCTTTGTTTTTTAATGAGGAGGTCATATTATTGGATGCAGTCACTCTCGCAGACTGTTCCATTATAATATCATGAAGAAGATCCATCTCCTCTGAAGGAAGATCTCTTACTCCCAGCAGTATTCTAGCCCACTTTATTACAGAGAAGAAAAGCTTCATGGTTCCGCCATGCTTCAGGTATCTCCAACTCATTTCTTCGTAGTGCCTACGATTCTCTGAGTTGACCAATTGCTTTTCCACAAACATGTCTTTAAGAATATATATCAAGACCTTGGCTGCTTCTTTGTCACTAAATCGATTATTAATCCAGGACTCATAATCACCCCATGTCTTTATCGTTTTTCTAGCGTTGTCTGCAGAACCGAAAGGATCTGTACAACCACAAGATCTTCGAAATATCGGAACAGAAGGAAGAGATATATTAGGAAAGACGCCATCTTTATCCTTCTCCATATCATCGATGAGAGAAAACGAAGACTCAACCATCTCCTTTAAGGGCATTCTTACTGTTGTAGATTCAACAGTAGACAGATGGACTTCCGGGGTATCATTAAAGCCAGCTGTAGCTATATCATCAGGAACATAATACCCTTTCTCCTCCAGATATATAGTAGCCATTCTGTTCATAAGATCGGATGGACATACAAGAGCCGTGAAGTCCTTAGAAGGAACCATACCATTCTTCTCTACAATCTCTTTAATGGCCGTCTCCCCTTCTCCCCAAGCTACAGGAGAAGAAACAAGCTTTGGATTAAAGGCTATGGTGTTATCTCTTAGAGCATCCAGATATGCCTGGAACCTATCTTGGGCTGATTCATGATTCTCAGGCCCCCTCAAGAATGCAATCTTTCTCGCACCGTGACGTTTTATCATGTGCTCTACCATTCTATATGTACCTGAGTATGCATCGAAGTTTACGGAAGGGACATCATCAACACCTATTCCCATAGAGACTACAGGCATCCTCTTTGACAAAGTCTGTACGAAAGACTCCGCTTCTTTCCATGTTGCAGTTCCTGCAAGAGTGCTGCCCCATACAACAGCACCATCTAAATTATCTGGAGTTGCAAATCGGTATATTGAGTTTCTAAGATACTCATCGGCTTTCTTGTAACCAAGTCTACCTCCAGGAAAGACAAAAAGAGAATTATCTCCCGTAGAAATAGATTCCTCGTTAATACACTTCCACACCTGCACACCTGTTCCTTGATGCAGGTTAGCTAGAATGAAACCAGTTCTTCGTGACATGAATACCCCCGGTATCTTAATAATAACCCGAAGTATAATAACAACGCAAAGTGTTTTAATTACATACAAAGTTCGGAAAAACTGAAATATCTGCCGTTCTTTTCATATAGACATATTTTGAAGGTGGTGTAATCCTATAAATAACGGCACTTTACTAGAGGAGCAATATATGAAGAACTTTATGGACAAGGACTTCCTGCTTGAAACAGAAACAGCGAAGACCTTATATCACGATTATGCAGAGAAGATGCCTATCTTCGACTATCACTGTCACCTTATTCCAGAGCAGATTGCAAAGAACGTAAGATTTACAACAATTACAGATGCATGGCTTGGTGGTGACCACTACAAGTGGAGACAGATCAGAACATGCGGTTTCCCTGAAGAGAGAATCACAGGAAATGCTGACGCTTGGTCAAAGTTCACAGCTTGGGCAGAGACAATGGAGAACCTTATCGGAAACCCACTCTACCATTGGACACACTTGGAACTTCAGAGATACTTTGGAATCTATGACGTTCTTAACAGAAAGAATGCAGAGAAAATCTATGCAGAAGCAAACAAGAAGTTTGCTGAAGACCCAGACTTGACAGTATGGGGAATCATGAAGAAGTTCAACGTTTATGCAGTTGGAACAACAGATGACCCTGCCGATGACCTCAAGTGGCACAAAGTTATCAGAGACGAAGGAAAGTGCCCAGCAAAAGTTATTCCTTCCTATCGCCCTGACAAAGCACTCAATATCGATAAGCCAGATTTCGCTGCTTATATCGAAAAACTTGGAAAGAGCGCAGACATGGAAATCAAGAGTGTTGAAGACGTTATCAAGGCACTGGAAAAGAGACTTGATTTCTTTGTTGAGATGGGATGTAAGGCTTCCGACCATGCTCTTATGACTTGCCCTTGCACTTTCTGGAGTGAAGAGGAAGTCGAGAAAGTATTCCAGAAGAAGATGGACGGCGAAGAGCCAACAACATTGGAAGCTGACGCTTATAGAACATTCGTCTTGAGCGCACTTGCAAGAATGTATAACAAGAAGAACATTGCAATGCAGCTTCACTTCGCTTCCATCAGAGATAACAACAAGGCTATGTATAATAAGCTTGGACCAGACACAGGCTTCGACGCTTCCTATGATGCCGAGCTGGCAATGGGTGTCTCAAAGTTCATGGGAGCTCTTTCAGAGACAAATGAAATTCCAAAGACAATCTTCTACTCTCTCAATCCAAAAGATTACTACTCACTTGGAACACTTATGGGTTGCTGGCAGGGTGAAGGCGTAAAGGGAAAGATTCAGCTTGGCTCTGCTTGGTGGTTCTGCGATCACAGAGATGGAATGGAAGAGCAGCTTAAGGTTCTTGCAAACCTCGGCTCCCTCCCTTCATTCATCGGTATGCTTACAGATAGCCGTTCATTCCTTTCTTACTCAAGACACGAATATTTCAGACGCATACTCTGCAATGTAATCGGAAACTGGGTTGAGAATGGTGAAGTACCAGCTGACATCGAATGGCTTGGCTCCATCGTTGAAAACATCTCTTTCAACAACGCTCAGCACTATTTCGAAGACTAATTACTATTTTGGTTACCGTGCTCCGGGGAAACTCGGAGCTTTTTCTATTTATTTGACTAATATTTTCTGAATTGAATATTTAATGGCATAAGCAAAACTAATAAATGATACATAAAAAAGCGGAGGCTGTTACCCCTTGATTAACAACCTCCTGCTTTTAAATTACAATGCGCTTTTAGATTACGTTGATGATAATCTTAACAACAAAGAGCAGAGCGACAATGTATGTTGGAACTGTAATCTGCTTTGCTTTTCCACTGCATGCCTTGATGATGACATAAGAAAGAATACCGAACATGATACCATCAGAGATAGAGTAAGCACATACCATCATAAGGATACACAAAAATGCTGGGATACCTTCTGTTGGATCTGAGAAATCGATGTCCTTTACTGGGCTCATCATGAAGAATCCTACCAAAATCAATGCTGGAGCAGTTGCAGCTGATGGGATAGACAAGAAGAGTGGAGAGAGGAAGAGAGAAAGAAGGAAGAGTCCTGCTGTAACGATAGCTGTGACACCTGTTCTTCCGCCTTCTACGACACCAGTTGATGACTCTACGAATGTTGTTACTGTAGATGTACCAAGCATAGCACCGACTGTTGTTCCGATAGCATCTGCAAATAGAGCTTCCTTACAGTTTGGAATAGAACCGTCTGCATTGATCATATCTGCCTTTCCAGCACATCCGATAAGTGTTCCTACTGTATCGAACATATCGACAAAGAGGAATGTAAACATGACGATGATGAAGTCTGGGAAGTGTGCGAATACTTCTGAGAAGTTGAACTTCAACAATGTAGGAGCGATTGATGGAGGCATTGAAGCAAAGCCTGAGAACTGTGTAACACCAAATGGAATACCGATGATTGTTGTTACAAGAATACC
>JALFCJ010000304.1 GCA_022771185.1 Spirochaetales bacterium
CTAGGGCAGTAGCGCAAGGCCAAGCTGTAGTAAATATGCCGGTATCGCTGTTGACTCTTAGTCCTGCAGGTCCGTCGGCTGTCATTACAGATGGAATACCATAATCCTCTTGGTTACCAAAGCCAAAAGTATTTGCCACGCCTCTATTTGGTTGACCGCCTATCAAATCAACTAGAATATTTATAGGGAGAGCAGAAACGAAGTCCTCTAGGCTCATTTCTCCATTCCTTACTCTTTCAAGATCAATTCCTTTTGCCTTAGGAAGGTTCGCATTCCTAGTGTATTCCTCATTGTCTCTTGTTTTTGGCTGTATACCTTCAAGAGTATTTATATCTTGGCGTGAAATAACTGATTGTAGTGTATTGTTCTCCTTCTTCTCCAGTTTCTCGACGCTTCCATCCTTCTTTAGTCTCTCTGAGAGGAGTGGAGAAGAGAGAAGTGTAGGGCAGTAGTCAAATACTCTGTCATCTGTTATTGATAGGCTCTTTCTTTCAAAAGAGAGGGAGTTGTCAGAGACGAGAAGTTGGTATTCACCTTTCTCTAGAACCCAATGACGTTCCTTTACAACGCCTTCGTCGTCGAAGGATGCTATATCACGTAGGGAGAAGGAGAGTGTTAGTGTACTTTTCTCTCCACTATCTAAGAGCGAAGTCTTAGAAAAAGCTGCAAGGACTCTCTTAGGTCTATCAAGTTTCAGTCCCTCTGGAGACTCTACATAGACTTCAATTACATCTTTTCCCTTATAGACGCCTGTATTTTTGACTTCCACTAATAGAGAAACAACATCACCATCAATAGAGACTGGAGACACATTGTAAGAAAAAGAAGTGTAGGATAGACCAAATCCAAATGGATATAGAATCTTTTTCTCTTCACCTGGAATAGTAAGGAAGTATCTGTAGCCTACATAGATATCATCTGTGTAGTTAACATAATCTTTGGATTCATGAAAAGTGGAAGTTGAGTAATAATCTTCAAGGTTGCTGACAAAAGTATCAGGAAGACGTCCAGAAGGAGAGGAGTCTCCCACAAGAACATCTGCAATGGCTCCGCCTCCCTCCATTCCACCTTGGTAAGCAAAGAGTATTGCTTTGACTTTGTTCTCTTTTTCAGCCCAGTCAAGGTTTATTGTGCTACCAGAGTTGATGACTACAATAATGGAAGAGAAATTTTCCTTGAGAGTATCAAAGAGTTTTTTCTCTTTTTCTGTAAGATAGAAGTCTCCATCATCGAAGATTTCGTTCTGTTTATCTACATAAGCCTTGATCCATGGGTCATTTGTCTTTAGCTTTTGGCCTTTAACAGATCTATCCCATGCTTCTCCTGAAAATCTGCTGAGTGTTAAGATTGCAGTATCTGTAAATGATGAAGCTTCCTTAACCAGAGAAAGAGGAACCTCCGCTTCACTCACAAGGCCTGGAACACCGCCTTCTTTATAAGAAGAGTCGACATAATCTTTATAGAAAGAGAGAGAAGGGGCGAATAGTGAGACCTTGCCTTCTTCCTCTTTTTCTTTCAATCCTTCTGCAAGAGGCTTTGCGTATTCGCAGTTTACATCACCGCTGCCACCTCCACCTTTTACATAGTCATATGTACCTTTACCAAATAATGCGATTTTCTTGCCGTTAACGAAAGGAAGAGATGAGTCTGTGTTCTTTAACAGAACCATAGATTCTCTTGCAGCTTTTCTTGATAGAGCGATATGGTCCCTAGACCCCGTCACTCTCCTTCCATCCTTGCCAAGGGGCGTTGTGAGATTGTATTTTAGTCTTGTCCAATTAGGCATAGTAGTCTCCGTTTTTTTCAATATACCATACCTTCGGTAAATAAAAGAAGAAAGAAAGATTAATTGTACGAAATAATTATTCTCTAAGTTAAAAAGTGGGAATTAAGGTTTATACACTTTTCTAGTTATGTTTTTAACATATACCTCAATAACTTTTTTCTATAAAAAGATTTATCTCTTTAATTTGATTCTTTCTTTGTTTTGGGATATGGTAGTGATTTATGAAGATTGATATATTTCCTAAAGACCCGCATGATTTATATACGACGCCGCTATTACAGCAGACAGCATATTGGTCTGAAGTAAAGAGCAAGCTAGGCTTCATCCCTTTGGCTTTTGAAATAGAAGTAAGAGAGAAGGATCTTCATCCCTCAGTCTCTTCTTCAGCCAGAATAAGGGACGATATTCTTATTTTCTATAGGAAAATAAGTGACAGCGAAGCTGTTTGCTATTCTCCCTATGGTCCATTGCTTTCACCGGATGAAGAGAAGAGGGGGGACTATTTGGAAAGTTTATCCGAGGGGCTCAGGGAAGTCTTGCCTAAGGATGTAATCCTCATTCGCTTTGACCTGCCTTGGTTCGATGAAAGCGAAGATATGGACATAAAGTCAATGGAAATTATGATGAACTGGGGGACAGTGAACCATAATATAAGGCACTCTTTCTCAGATATGCTTCCCTCCAATACTACTTTTATAGATCTCTCTCCAAGCTTGGATGAGATAGTGATGAATATGAAGAATAAGACACGATATAACATACGTCTCAGCCAAAAGAGAGGAGTAGTAGTAAGGGAGGGAAGCGAAGAAGATCTTCCAATCTTTCTTTCCCTCTATAAAGAGACTGCCCAGCGTAATGGAATAAGAAACCATTCCTCTTCTTCCTTTTCTTCTCTATTCCAAACAAATGAAGATGATGCTGTTGTCAAACTTTTGATTGCAGAAAGGGAAGGAGAGAGCCTCGCTGCACTATTTTTGTCCCTCTCTGACGATAGGGCAAGTTACCTCTATGGAGCTTCATCCTCACTGGGCAGAGAGCATATGCCTACATATGCCTTGCAGATGGCTGCAATAAGAGAAGCCAAAAGAAATGGAGCAAGAGAGTATGATATGTTTGGCGTTGCTCCCGAGGTGGAAGAAAACCATCCACTATCGGGTTTATCACGATTTAAGCTTGGATTCGGAGGAAAGAGAGTAAAAAGGATGGGATGCTGGGATTATGCCCTCAAAAAAGAGGAGGCTGAAAGATTCTTCTTAGAAGAAAGGGGATGGCAGAAGTACCACAATTGATGATCAGCGTTTGACAAAGAGTTGCATAGCATATGAATCTGCACTCTCATCCGGTATTTATGCAATAGATTGCATGTAGTCATCCATAATAATTGTTCTACCTACCGTAGTTTGTAAGAATTCTTCCGCTAGATTCATTTGGCTATATTGTATTTTCCATAGAATAGATATAGGCCAAGCACAGCGTTGAAGGTAACGGTAGAGAAAGTGCTGAATCTTTCAAATAACCCAAATACAGAAGGAGGTAGCGAAGCTGTCCCTATTGGCCCCAAAATCATAATAAACAATGAGATGCCCGCGATTATTCCAAGGCTTTTGAGCCCTGCTTTTTTGCTGGATATAGCGAGAATTATGAGAGAAGAGAGGGAAAGAATCACAACGAGGGCTGTAACGATTAAGTGCATAATATTTTGGAAGTACATCTTACTTTCTCCGCTTACCCACGGAAAAAGTGAGTATCCAACGTTACATACCCACTCCATAGCCATGAATAGAGTTATTCCAAGTCGAAAGCTTTTAGGTTTTGATTTTGGTATTGATACCCATACAGCCACAATAGACACTAAACCGCAGGGACCGAAGAGAGAGTTAAGCTGATCAGCAATAGCCTTGGAAGGAGAAGAGACGGCAGAGAGTTCGCTTACAGCCATAGTTATTGAGTTATATCCTGGGTAGAACATTGGTGATATCACAACCATAGATAAATATGAGAGAAAGCTTACTACACCAAGGAGTCCTAACATTTCCAGTTTTGTTCTTTTCATATTATTCCTTCTTTATTCCGTATAGATTTGAAAACTCATGGATTATCTTTTCTAGTATTCCCTTTGACACTTCTGTTCCCGCTGTTTCATCGTCCTGCATCAACGTGAGAGTCGAATGGATTGATTGAGCAAATAGAAGAGCTGCGTTTTCTATCGAAGGAAAGTGGGCTATCTTCTCAGCTTCCAGCGCATAAAAAAGGTTCTTTGTAGCCGTAAACATTGTTTCAGTTTCTTCTGTAATTATTCTTGCGGCAATGTTGGAAAAAGCTTTTTCACTTTCGATTATGGCATAGAAGTTTTTCATATCGCTGTCTCTATTGATAGAGTCATAGGATGAAACGACATAAAGAAGAACTTCTTCCAGGGACTTGCCTTTGACTATGTTTCCGTAGTCTACAACCCCGATGTGCATTCTCTCTTTAGCCTTCTCTCTGAGATAGAGATAAAGCTGGTCGATCATATCGTCTTTAGAGTCGAAGTGACTATATAGCGTTGATTTTGCTATCCCTGCATTCTCTGCTATTTTCGATAACGATAGGTTCCTCAATCCTTCTTTCGAAGCTAAGGGTAGTATTGATGCTAGTATCTCGTTTTTAGTCATATAAACCTTTTGTTCGAGATATTACGACCGATTGTTCGTATAGTCAATAACTTATTCGTAATAAAGAAAGCTATGGGGAAGGAGACGAATCTCCCTCCCCATAGCAAGATACTTCAATAAGGAGTTGCCTATGGCCTATGTAGTAAAAAGCAGGATAAATTGGATACCTAGTACAATAAGGAATAAAGTAGGAACAATAAAAGCGACTATATTATTATTTCTATACCCAAAGCCTTCTTTCTTTCCTTCTTTCTTCTTTTGTCTTTCGATTTTCCTTTTTGCTTCATCCAATACTTTTATCACATAGTCATAATCAAAAGGTTCACTAAAAACTAAGACATTCTTATCGCTATTTGCCACCTCCTCTTGTGTTTTGTTCTTAGGCTTAGGCCCTGGCTTTTTTCTAACATTCACTACCTCTGTTGTAGGTTCATGCATTTTATCTTCTATCATTGATACCTCCATTTTTAGATTGGCTTTCTGCCTTTTGTGACTTAATGATGCTTTAAAAAGTTTGCTATGGGGAGGGGTGAAAATTGAGAAATTTTTCATAACGTGATATTGTCTCTTGGGAGTTTTATATGTGGGTTATTTTTGCGTTTCTTTCAGCATTCTTTGCAGGAATCACATCTATTCTTGCAAAGTGCGGCATCAGAAAGACAGATAGTAATGTTGCGACATTTATCAGGACAATCGTCGTTCTTCTTTTTTCTCTTTTAATGGTTGCTATAGTTGGTTCTTTTCCAACTCTAAAGAATCTTAGCGCCAAGACTATTCTTTTCTTAGTCCTCTCTGGTCTATCGACAGGAGCCTCCTGGCTCTGTTACTTCAGGGCCCTTCAGAAAGGAAACATCAATAAAGTCGTACCTATCGACAAGTCAAGTACAGTACTCACTATTGTCCTCGCAACAATCTTTCTTGGAGAGAGCATAACTCTCTATAAGACATTAGGAATCATAGCAATTGGTGTGGGAACACTGATGATGATAGAGAAGAAAGATACGGAGAATAAAACAGAAGAGAAGGGATGGCTATTCTATGCCATACTCTCTGCTGTATTTGCGTCCCTTACTTCTATACTTGGTAAAGTGGGAATTGAGGGCGTGGAGTCTAATCTGGGGACGGCAATAAGAACTGTTGTAGTCATCGTCATGTCATTTATAATGGTATCTGTCACAGGAAAAGTGAAAGATATAAAGAAAATCGATAAAAAAGAACTAGCTTTTATTCTTCTATCAGGACTCTCTACAGGTGCTTCTTGGCTATTCTATTACAGGGCGCTACAAGATGGAGAAGCAAGTATAGTTGTTCCTATCGATAAGCTGAGTATTCTCGTTACCATTGCTTTCTCATATTTCGTGTTTAAGGAGAAACTTGGTAAAAAAGCGTTTATTGGATTAGTTCTCATTGTCGTGGGAACTTTAGTTTTGTTGATTAAGTGAAAGGATTAGATATGAGACTGGAGAAAATAAGTCAGGATAATGTTTGGGATGTAGCCAAATTAAAGGTGTCAAAGGATCAAGAGAGATTTGTAGCTTCCAATGTAGAAAGCATACTTGAAGCATTTGCTGTAAGGGAGGACGGGTATGTGGCTTTGCCCTTTGCTCTCTATGAAGAAGATACTCTAGTGGGTTTCTGTATGCTTGGCTACGGTGGAATAGGGGACGACGAGGAGCCAGAGATTGTGTATGGAAACTACTCTATCTGGAGACTTATGATAGGTTCTTCCTTCCAAGGAAAGGGACTTGGAAAGAAAGCTATGGAAGAGATACTGAAATATGTTAAGTCTTTTCCTTTTGGCAGAGCCGAATACTGCTGGGTTTCATACGACGAAGAGAACGTTGGAGCTAAGAAACTCTACGAAAGCTTCGGCTTCTATGAAAACGGCGATGTAGACGATGGCGAGATTGTTGCTGTATTGAAGCTATAAAAAATCCCGCAGAGGTTATCTGCGGGAAATAAGGCGAGAGATATTACTTTCTAGCTCTTCTCTTTCTTTTAAGGTAATAAGGCGAGAGATATTACTTTCTAGCTCTTCTCTTTCTTTCAAGGTTAGAGACGATCAATGAACAAGCTGCGTCTCCTGTGATATTTACAGTTGTTCTTCCCATATCGAAGATTCTGTCGATACCAGCAACAAGAGCGATACCGTCGACAGGAAGACCGACAGAAGAAAGAACCATTGCAAGCATTACCATTCCGGCTCCCGGAACACCGGCTGTACCGATGGAAGCAAGGGTTGCTGTCAATACGATTGTAAGCATCTGAGGGAATGTAAGGTTGATGCCGTAGCAGGCGGCGATGAAGATAGCACATACTCCCTGGTAGATTGCTGTACCATCCATGTTGATAGTAGCACCCAGAGGGAGAACGAAGGATGAAACCTGCTTGTCTCCACCTAAATCTTCAACACACTTCATGTTGATAGGGAGTGTACCTACAGATGATGCGGAAGAGAAAGCGAACATAATAGCTGGCATCATGCCTTTGAAGAACTTGAGAGGGCTCATTCCACCCATTGAAGATACAGACAATGAGTATACTACCACTGCATGGAGTATGTAGCAGAAATAAGCAACCAAGAGAACCATTGCCAAAGATCCGAGGATCATTGCGCCGTTAGTAGCAATTACTGGGCAAAGAAGACAGAAAACTCCGATAGGAGAGAGCTTGAGGATTAATTCCATACACTTCATACTGATGGAGTTAAGAACCTCGAAGGCTTCGATGACTTTCGCATTCATCTTCTCTCCAACAAGAATAATAGAGAAACCAAGAAGAATAGCCATGACGATGATCTGAAGCATGTTGGCATTTGTTATTGGAGTCAGAAAGTTGGATGGGAAGATATTTACAAGAGTATCCATGAAAGACGTGGAAGCCGAGGCTGTATAAGAGAGATTAGTAGTAGCCAGTACTGGAAACAATCCCTTTGCAAGTGATGCGACCAAAAGTCCAATTGTAATGGCTATGGCAGTAGTACAGAGATAGAAGACTATTGTCTTGAGACCGATGGATCCCACAGTCTTGATATCTTTCATAGATATAATGCCGTTGATAATGGAGACAAGTACGATAGGACATACAATAAACTTGATCAAATTAAGGAATATTGTACCAAAAGGCTTGATGTAGCTGTTAGCAAAACCAGCACCCTTTGTGCCCAGAATCAGACCGACGATTATTGCAAGGACCAGAGCGATAAAGATCTGGAGAGCAAGTGACATTTTTTTCTTTTCCATAGAAAACCCTTCCTTTTGTTGTGTTAATAGTGTAACAATACCTCCTTTTGTTGTCATTCGATAAAAAGTTATTTTATTTTGTTGCAAAGGATTGGCTCTAATTCATAATTTCTATTAAAAAATTATTACATTTTTTATTCTTTTGTTTTCAAGTATGAATACTGTGGTATTCTGTTAAGTTGTAAGAGGCAGCTTTCAGACTGCCTCCTACAATGATTTAAGTGTTTTTAATCTAGAAATAATTTCCCAGGCAGTATTCCATTTCTTTGTCGATTCCTGAGAAATACGACTCTGCATCCTTTTCTATATATACATCAGGAATAATACTGCCATCATACTTCTTGCTTAGTTTGAAGTACTTTGAGGAGTAATAAACTTCCCATCCTGTTTCTGGGAGAGTAAAGCTCTTTAACTCTCCGTAGTGGTTGATGCTTCCTCCTGTTGGTGTTCCTACTAAAGTAAAGTCGGCATCATCTTTCAGCGATACTGCATTTAGTATTGCAGAAGAAAAAGTATTCTCACCAATGAGAGCATACTTTGAGCACTTTTCTTTCTTCAAAAGTTTAATCACAGGATCCAGTACAGCAGAGTTTCCTCCTCCATTGTATCTTAGGTCTACTATGATCTTTGAATACTTCTTCTCTTTTAATGCTTTCTTCAAGTCAGATGCAAAGTTCTTCATAGGGTATGAAGGGTTATCTGAACAGGTATTGTAAGAGATAAGAAGGACATCGTCCCTTATTTCCATGGCCCTATAGTACCCTTGATAAATATAAGGTGAATAAGAAGAGAAGGCACTGATGATGTCATCTCGATCGATTTCTTGAGAAAGAGTGGGTGATAAAGAGACGTTCTTTCCATCAGAAAAAGTGAGAGTAACAGGAGCTTTGTCGCTATCTGCCACATCGATAAAAGAGAGGAATGATGTGTTATTAAGTTGATTATTGAGCCAAAGCTTAAGATAAACTGTGTTGTCATGAGGGACAACGAGGGAAACTTTCTCTTCGATTACCTTTATGTTTACGCCATTTATGGCTGTTACTTCTTTTCCCATATAATCCTTGTAATCACTTAACCCTGAAACAACATAGACTTTGTCTCCTACATAGTTCAGCTGCAGTGGATAATACATGAAATATGAGTAGATATCACCCGCTTCAAGAGAAGTATGGGAATCATTTGAAAGTGCTAGAAAAGAGGAGAGCACGAAGTAGTAGTCAGTGTAACTGATGCCATCAATGTTGGAGGAAAGCCTTTTATACTCTTCTTCGCACTCTTCTTTTGAGACGGTATTGAAGAAGTTTTTATGGTTCTTCTCTACTACTTCTTTCATAAACTCAAATTCATCAGCCCTGTTTGACAATAGGGGAGAGATTATGAAAGTGATGAGAATAAGTAGTGTTATGATCAGCTTCGATAATTTAGTTTTCATGTTAAAAGCGTAACACTCTTTATTATATTTGAATATCTGTTCTAATATAGAAATGACTTAGTTTTTCTTTTTGATACAAAAAAACGTCTTTTTGCAATGGAAGAGGGAGTGTAACATTAAGATAAAGGAAGGACAAAATGTACAAAATAATCGAAGACTATATAGATAAGTTGATGACTAGCTCACCTGATATGCCTTTATGGAACATAGAATCAATAAAGCAGGGAAAGAAGCCCAGTTGGAACTATATCGACGGATGTATGACTACATCTCTAATAGAAATGTATAAGACCACTGGAGACAAGAAATACTTGGATTTCGTCATCTCATTTGTGGATTACTATGTAGGAGAGGATGGATCTATCCTTGGTTATGACCCGGAAAAATACTCTACAGATGATGTTTCTGAAAGTAGGATCCTATTTGACCTCTACACTTATACAGGAAAGGAGAAGTATAAGAAGGCTATTGAGCTTACTCACTCCCAGATTCTT
Organism: Spirochaetales bacterium; assembly: GCA_022771185.1. Lineage (GTDB taxonomy): Bacteria > Spirochaetota > Spirochaetia > Sphaerochaetales > Sphaerochaetaceae > Ornithospirochaeta. The sequence goes on from JALFCJ010000304.1 coordinate 9,609, forward strand.
ACTCATCCACGAACAAAGGAAGGCAACTTCTGGCATAAAGCTATTTACCATGACCAGGTATGGCTTGACGGCTTATATATGATGCAGGTCTTCTATACTCGCTACCAGAGTCAGTACGGTGGAAAAGATTACTCTGACATCATTAATCAGTTTGAGAATGTAAGAAGAATAATGTTCGATGAAGATAAAAAGCTTTACTACCATGGGTATGATAGTTCCCGCACGCTTTTCTGGGCTGATAAATCAACAGGACTAAGCAAGAACTTCTGGCTTAGATCCATAGGTTGGTTCTTAGTTGCTCTCTGTGATGTATACAGTTATATGGAAGGAGACGAGAAGGGAAGAGAGATAATCGCTTCTATTTTCAAAGAATCAATCGATGGTGTGCTTCTCTATCAAGATGAAGAGAGCAAAATGTTCTGGCAACTTCCAGCATTCCCAAATAGGGAAGGAAACTATCTTGAAACATCTGGTTCAAGTATGATCTCTTATGCACTTCTGAAGGGCTCTAGACTTGGCATTCTTCCTTCTTCTTATACAGATAAAGGCCTTGATGTATTCAAGGGAATAGTCAGAGAGAAGATGAGCGAAGAAAACGGAGACCTAAACTTAAAGGGAATATGTCTAGTGGCAGGCTTGGGTCCTGAGAATAATACTCGACGTGACGGAAGCTATGAGTATTACATTTCCGAGCCTGTTGTTGAGAATGATGCAAAGGGTGTCGGGCCTTTCATAATGGCTTACACAGAAGTGAAAAAACTGGAAAAATAAACAGATGTAGTAAATAGTCTTTTTGTTTGTTAATTTGTGTGGTAAAGTATAACAAATATCAAAAAAGGATTGAAAACGAAAAAGACATTCGTTATTTTTGCACTTTTGGTTTTAATCGTATCTGTTGTATCTGCAGGCTCTGTATTTGTTGACACTGGTATCTCTTTCTCTACAGGAAGTAGACGCACGGTTGTAGATGAAGCTGAATCAGATCCTTTTTCAGTCACAGTCGTATCTCTTCCTTTTGAAATCGGTTATAGACAAACAGTAGAGAACGATCTTGTAATATCTGCATCTGTTGCTCCATATATCCCTCTCAGTGAGAGTCTCAATGGCAGAGCAAGCGATGAAAAGATATTCCCGACTTGCATTTCTACCAAGGTTCAGGGTGGATACTCTATGAAGATCAACAAAGAAATGAGAGCTGAGTTCTTGGGAGGTTTCTCTTTTGCCATGGGATCAAGAACAACAACTACTTCAGTAAGTAATACAAAGGAAAGCTTCAATACTTTCTCCCTTGTAGGAGAAGCTGGCATCAAGTATAAGCTGAATAATTCCTTCTTCCTTAGAGCTGGAGCAAAGGTTGCCGTACCATTTGCTACAACATATAAATCCAAAACAACAGTTGGTGGTAGTATTTCTGCTGAAGGTAATGGAAAATATGCTGGTTTTATGTTCAACATTACTCCATTTGTGGGTGGTGCATACCAGTTCTGATTACATTAATTGAACTCTCTATGTCCCGCAAACGCGGGGCATTTTTTTACATCAAAAAAGTATTATTAGAATATTTATAAGAAAAGTTGATTATTATTTTGGATTCTTGAACGAAGAATCGATATAGACACTTTTTCTTGACAGTTACTTTTTTTGTTCTGATACTTTTTCTGTTAGAGTGGTAAAAGATTCTATTATTTCTAACAAACTTGGAGATTTTTCTCTATTGGGGGGGATTATGAACGCAAAAAAAGCATTTGCTTTATTTTTGTCTCTGCTTATTTCTGTCTGTCTCTTTGCAGGATATGCACATGTAACCTTTTCTCTTTCTTCTGCAGTAGGAGTAAATGAGTATGCAAGGTACAGATTTCTGGGCTCAGAAGAATGGGTTGAAGTAAGAGATAAGAGCAGGGTATCTGTGTGTATCGATCCTGGACTTGAAAACAGAATTGTCATCGAAACTGCAGGTGAGAACAAAAACTGGAAGAGTCTTTGCACCGCTTCTATTGTAGCTGTACCAAAAGATGGAACTGGTACAGCCGCTAAGTGGATGTGGAGTCAATATGCATCAAATGTTACTGGAGCCAGATGGAGCATAACGGGAGGAAAATGGAATTATCTTTCCCTCTCTGATGTTAGCGCTCTTATAAACAATATTACTCCGGGTAAGCTTACAATATTTACTGTTCAGACAACTCAGACAGGAGATAAGTGGGATGATGTTGCAGTGCATGGTATTATCCCTGTGGAATATAATGAGTCAAGTCTAACTGCCACAGAGTGTAGTATCTGCTACCATGGAACAGTGTTTGTCAATGCTCCTTCTAAAGAGAAGAGTGTGGTCAATACACCAGTAATAGTAGAAGAAAAGAAGTCTTCTCCTAGTTGGATAATCTATGGCGGATACACAAAGAGTGGGAGAGATCTTATTTATACAGATGATACATTGGGAGTAAATGCTGAAAATAGTGATGGATTTGAGGCTGGTACTCAACTAATGTTTAACTACAGGGTAGGACTAGATCTCTCGTTTAATATGGAGAAGCATCTATATGAGGACAGAAGATTTAACGAGACTGCAGTGTCCGTTGGACTTGTGTATCGCGATGATTATACTTCTTTCTTCTCTCCATATGTCATGGCATCATTCCAGGAGACTTTCTTCAGTCATAACAATAAGAAGGGCAATTATCCTACAGTTAGATTGGCACTGGGAATCGATCTCTGGCTTCAGAATGGTTTCGGTGTGTATGGCGGAGTAGAGAGTTCAATGGCATTCTTGAGAGACAAAGGCTTCAGACCGGAAGCTAATGTGGATGCCGTAAACTTCAGGACTGGTTTTAGTGTAGGCGCCCGTATTAGATTTGGAATGGGAGGTGCAAGATGAAAAAGGTTAGTTTAATCGCTGCTTTATTGGCTCTACTCATGATATTGGCTTCCTGTTCCGACAGTAATGCATTCAGAGTAGGCGAAGCTATATGTAAAGTAAACGGAAAAGGATACGTCTCATTGCAGAGTGCTGTAGATGCTATTACAGGCACATCATCCAGAGGCTTCGACGATACTGTATACACAATCGAATTGTTAAGGGAAGTCAATGATGATATTTTGGATGAGAATAGAGGCGGAGTAGTTATACCTCCTACATTCAATGGTACCATCGTCATTGACTTTAAAGGATATCATTATAATCAGGTAACCAGTGCTACAGAGTGTTTCAAGGTATCAGGTGGTAATTTGATACTCAAGAACGGTACAGTATGTAATATAAACACTGAGAATGCATTTGTGGATGTTGACAGAGCAAATGTCAGTGCTGTAAACATGTATTTCGGCGGTTGGTCTACTAAAGCTGCAATTCTCAAAAATGGAGCAAATCTCAATATAGAAGGGGACAATGAATTTGATTCTCGTATTGAAGGGAAATTCTTTTTAGATAAGACAAGTACCCTTACATTTGACGGTGGTAGTAATTATATCAAAGGCATAACAGATATAGATGAAGGCGAACCGGGCAATATTATACTTAAGAGTGGAAAGATTAATGTCGTCCATGGCGAGGAAGGAAGAATCAAAGAAATCTATGACAATCTGGGAGAAATTGAAAAATCAAACATCAAATTCGATATTATTCACGACTTAACGATGATTAATTATAAGGGAGCAACCTGCACAGAGAAAGGTAATATTGCTTATTGGGAGTGTGATACTTGTCATAAGCTCTTCAGAGATTCCTCTACAAATTCTGAAATAACTTCTGCTGACACTGTTATCCATGCCCTTGGACACGATGTTGTACATTATGAAGCAAAGGATGCAAGCTGTGAAGAAAAAGGAAACAAAGAGTACTATAGATGTAATAGGTGTTATGTATATTCAACTAGTGCTGATCTATCCGATACTTTGACTTATAACGAGGTATTCTGTTTCGCTGCTCTTGGCCATGCTCTTCCGGAAGAATGGACAATAGAAAAGAAACCTACTTGTTCAGAAACCGGTTTAAAAACAAAGACATGTAGTCGTTGCAGTTATGTAGAGAGTGAATATATTCCTACAGTTTCTCATAACCTAAGTGGATGGAAGACAGATGACGACTACCATTGGAAAGAGTGTTCAATGTGCCACAACAATGTTGATTATGAAAGTCACGATTTCACAGAGTGGGTGCAGGATTCTGAGCATGGTGTACAGACCAAAGAGTGTAAGAGATGTGGTAAAAAAGTAACTGAAGAATACCATGATCTGGAGGAAGTGAGTGCTAAGGCTGCAACATGTACAGAGGATGGAAATATCAAGTACTATAAGTGTACTGTACACAATGATGAGTTCTTTAGTGATTCTTCTATGAGTAGTAAGCTTACGCTGAGTGATATTGTCATTACTAAACTGGGTCACGAATTAAGCTCAGAGTATGATATAGACGAAGAAAAGAATTCTAAAACTTGTACCCGCTGTACTACTGTTCTTTCTGAAGATCACAAATGGGTCTGCCATACAGATGAGCTGAACCCTGAATTCCATACTTCAACTTGCACTGTCTGCGGAAGAATGGACTTTGTGAAAGAGTTTGACTTCGATGATAATTTTCATTGGGAAAAGTGTGGAGCCAATGACGATTGGGAGTCAACCAAGAAGAACATTCACCATTATGTAGATGGTAAATGTGTAATATGTGGTAGAGAAAAAAACAAATAAAAATAAAAGCCTCATCGGGATGACCGGTGGGGCTTTTTAGAAAAACATTAAACAGGCTTTTTTTGTTGCTTACACCATATTTTCATAACAAGCTTGACAGGTAGGAATTTTATTAGACGAACTTGCATCCTTACAGGGAAGCCCAGGATAGAGACAAGCTTTCCCTTCTTTAAGTCTTTCATTGCTCTATCCACAACATCCTTACTTTCATAGAACCTGTCGTAGTAGACGATAGTGTCGTCATGGACTGCCCTGTCAAAGAATTCTGTCTTGATCCATCCGGGACATACACATAGTACTTTTATTCCTCGTGGCTTAAGCTCCATCGATAAAGCTCTTGAGAAGCTGAGAACAAAAGCCTTGCTTGCTCCATATACTGCGATATATGGTACAGGCTGCCAGGAAGAGTTGGAGCCTAAATTAATGATAGATGACCCAGATTTCATATATGGTAGAGTAGTGTATGTAACATCCACCAGTGCCTTGTCATTTAGTAGGATAATTTCACTCTGTTTCTCATCATTCTTTTCAAAGGCACCAAATACTCCAAATCCTGCTGCGTTTACAAGTATCTCCACGTCCGGCTTAGTTTCACTTAAAAGCGTCTTATATTCTTCGATTGCTTCCCTTGTTGTAAGATCTATAGAGAGAATGCGAGTCTTGGTCTTCAGCTCTTTTGAGAGCTCCAAGAGCCTCTCTTTTCGTCTGGCGATGAGCCATATTTCATCCAGTGTGAAATCACTTTCTATTTTCTTTGCAAAGTCTCTTCCCATCCCTGAGGATGCACCTGTTATTACTGCTATTTTCATACAGTTATTATATCTTTTGTATTCTTTATATCAAGAAAGAAGAGAAAATAGTTCCTCTCTTCCAATGCTCTCCGAGTGACCGGGGATGGCGATAGAGAAGTCTAGTGATTTCAACTCTTCCATATATCTCTCTTTCTCAATAAGGTCGTAGGGTATTTTCTCTATTTCTTCCATAAACTTATCTTCTTCATTTATATCGAAGTGCCAGGGATATGTGTATAAATCTTTTCCGTGGCTGTCGCCTAGAAATAGGATTCTTTCCTCTGGGACATATAAAACTACACTGTCACGAGAGTGGGGACCGGAAATATGTATGAGACGAACATTTATTCCTCCGAGATCTATATAGAGCTCTTTCTCGAACTCGATTGAAGCAGGAACGACTTTAATATTCCTTGTGTCTCCATACTCCCGTTTCATCATCTCAAAGCAGAAAACGATCTCTTCTCTTTTCTGGATTCTCTCTTTTATGGACTCTTCATCCCACCTAAGTCCAGAGAGCTTTTTGAGCATCTTGTTAGTCTCTTTTCCTGCTATTGTAGGGACATCCCACTCTGAGAGTCCGAATGAATGGTCCCAATGCCAGTGGGAGAGCGCCACAAGGCTAGGATAGGGGAGTGAAGCTCTTTCCAAATCTTTCTTCATTTCATCTGTGTGATACTTTGAAGCGCCAGCCTCGAATAATAGTGATAGATTATCTCCTTTTATGTAACCGATGGTTGGTCGGTCACTATATCCATTAGGTGCTTTGATATATACGTGCTGACTTATTCTCTCAAACATATAAACTCCAGATTGCGTAAAGTCTAAACAATTTGTAACAAAGAGAAAATATTGATGATAATTGTACTTTGTTTTATTGACACAATACTGGGATAGAACTAAAACGTACCCCGGTAATAAATAGAGGCATTAATATGGAATTTATGCTTATAACTCTTGCCTTTTCTGTATTGGCAGGGCTTTTGATGAGTAGAGCGGCGAAACTAGTAAACTTACCGGCTGTAACTGCTTATCTGGTTGCCGGTCTATGTATCGGCCCCTTCCTTCTTGGTAGACTGGGAATAAAGGGAATTGGTTTCTCAAGTCTCGAGTATGTAGATTCTTTTTCTATCATATCTCAAGCTGCATTGGGATTCATTGCATTTGAAATAGGGAACGAGTTCAGGCTTAAAGACTTAAAGTCTATGGGAAAGAGTGCAATCACTATTGGAATACTACAAGCTGTAATAACAACAATTGTTGTTGACATCGCCCTTATTCTTCTTCATTTTATTGCACCTTCTCTTATTTCTCTCTCTTCTGCAATAACTCTAGGTGCTATTGCTGCAGCTACAGCCCCTGCCGCGACGCTGATGGTTGTAAAGCAATATAAGGCAGAGGGGCCTATGACAAAGCTATTGTTGATGGTTGTAGCCATCGACGATGCAGTAGGCCTGGTGTTGTTCTCTGTTTCATTTGGTGTAGCCACAGCTTTGGAAACAGGTGCTATCAGTTTTATTGGCGTTGTTGTAGAACCTTTACTGGAGTTGGTTTTGTCTCTAGTATTGGGAATTATGGGAGGAGTAAGCCTTAACTGGCTTGAGAAATACTTCCATTCCAGAAGTAAGAGAATGAGTCTGGCTGTCGCTTTTGTTCTTCTGACTGTAGGAATATCACTATTGGAGTGGGAGATAGGTGGAGTCCATTTCGGTTTCTCTCTTCTTCTTGTGTGTATGATTGAAGGCACAGTGTTCTGCAATATAAACGAAGCAAGTGAAGAACTGATGGACAGAGTAGACAGATGGACTGGCCCGTTAAATATGCTTTTCTTTGTTTTGAGTGGAGCTGAGCTCAACTTGAATGTCTTATCCAATCCTCTTGTTCTTATTGTTGGCTTGATATTCATAGCCTTCCGTTCCTTTGGTAAGATAAGTGGTGCTTATTTATCATGTAGAATGGAGAAGACAAGTCCGACTATTCAGAAATACTTAGGTATTACTCTTCTTCCTCAGGCAGGAGTTGCGTTGGGTATGGCTTTGACAGCCAGGAATCTATCGGACGGAGAGATTGTAAGAAACGTAGTTTTGTTTGCAGTCCTAGTCTACGAGCTTGTTGGCCCGACACTTACGAAGTGGTCACTTTTGAGAGCTGGTGAAATAAAGAGAGAAGGCAAATCCAATGCCAGAACTCCGAACCTTGAAGACAATAAGCCTGGTATAACCATAAAATAAATAGAAATTTACAAATCTTTATGGCACTCCTGTAGAAAAGGGGTGCCAACTCTCTTGTGTAGAATGGGTTAAATCGTTTAAAACAAAGCCGACAACAAAAATTTATTTTGTAAATATTACACAAGAGGAAAATCACGTGGATACAATTCTTGTTTCTTTGGCCTTTGCTCTAATAGCAGGCCTTTTGATGAGCCGTGCCGCTAAACTGGTAAATCTTCCAGCTGTTACAGCATATCTTATTGCTGGTCTATTGATCGGACCATTCTGTCTCGGAAGATTGAATATCGCCGGACTAGGTTTTAATTCGCTCTCTCAAGTAGGTGGAATGGATATAATCAGTCAGACTGCTCTTGGCTTCATTGCTTTTGCCATCGGTAACGAGTTTAGACTTAAAGACCTGAAGACAATGGGAAGAGCCGCAATTACTGTAGGTATACTGCAGGCTGTAATAACAACAGCTCTTGTTGATGTTGCTCTTGTATCTCTTCACTTTGCTTTCCCTCACATTATTTCTCTTTCTTCTGCCATTACTCTTGGTGCCATAGCAGCTGCTACAGCACCTGCTGCAACACTGATGGTCGTCAGACAATATAAGGCAGAAGGTCCTTTGACAAAGCTTTTGTTGATGGTTGTAGCTATTGACGATGCTGTAGGCCTTATTCTTTTCTCTGTATCTTTTGGTATCGCATCTGCTCTCGAAACAGGAAGTATCAGTGTGATTTCTGTTATTGTGGAGCCGATTATTGAAATCGGAGCTTCTGCAGTCATCGGAGCCCTAGCTGGCATTGCTCTCAATTGGCTTGAAAGATACTTCCACTCTAGAAGTAAGCGTCTTGCTCTTGCTGTAGCCTTTGTCCTTTTGACAGTGGGATTCTCACAGAAGAAGTTTAATATCGGGGGAGTGCATGTAGGTTTCTCTCTCTT
>JALFCJ010000008.1 GCA_022771185.1 Spirochaetales bacterium
CCAAGAGAGCCATCAAGGCTTTGGAGTGGCTTGTTGTGGAAATGGAGAGACGATATGCAATGCTCGCCAGATACGGAGTAAGAAATGTGGCGGGACTCAATGAGAAGATAGATGAAGGAAAGGTCACAGGAGTGGAGAAAGTTCCTTATATTCTATTAATAATGGATGAGTTTGCAGATATCATGGCCGTAGTTGGTAAAGAGATGGATATTGCAATCGGAAGAATCGCTGCAAAGGCAAGAGCTGCAGGTATCCACATGATTCTTGCAACCCAGAGACCTAGTAACGATGTAATTACAGGTACGCTTAAGTCAAACCTCCCTGGTAGAATCGCGTTCGCTGTATCCAGTGGCATCAACTCAAGAGTTATTCTTGACGAGACAGGAGCTGAGAACCTCCTTGGAAAGGGTGACATGCTTCTCTTGGATCCATCAAGTATGGGAACAAAGAGAATACAGGGTGCCTTTATGTCTGATCAGGAAGTTGAGAGTGTTTCTGAGTTCACAAGAAAGAACAATCCACCTGCAGAGTTCCTGGATGAATCTATATTTGAAGAAGAGGAAGACTTTGACGATGGCGACAGCTCTGATGAAGATTACGATGGAGGAGATGGAGATCTCTATGAAATGGCTAAGAAAATCGTGTTCGAGCGCCATTCCGCTTCCGCCTCCTATCTTCAGAGAAGGCTTAAGATAGGATATAACAGAGCTGCAAGAATCGTGGAAATGATGGAGGAAGATGGAATAGTAGGACCTGCAAACGGCTCTAAACCAAGAGAAGTTCTAAGGTATGATTAATATCTTACATAGACAAAAATCCTACTAACAACTACTCTTTCAAGTGAAAACGAAATATTGGAAAAACAAATGAAATTTAATGAACTTAATCTTGATCCCCAACTATTGGACGGGGTGGATAAAGCTGGATTTGTGGATTGCACTCTTGTACAGGAAAACGTTCTTCCTGTCTCTTTGGAAGGAAAGGACGTAATGGTGCAGTCAAAGACAGGAAGCGGTAAGACAGCTGTCTTTCTTCTTACAATTTTTCAGCGTCATATTATATCCAAAGGCAAAAGCAGAGCCCTTGTAGTATCCCCAACAAGGGAGCTGGCTGTGCAGATTGAAGAAGATGCAAAGCTTCTCTCTTCAGGAATGACTGATTATAGAGTAGGCTGCTTTTATGGTGGAGTTGGTTACGAAGAACAGAACAATGAAATAAAAGAGGGCCTGGATTTATATGTAGGAACACCAGGAAGGCTTCTGGATTATGCCAAGAGCAGGAAAATAGACTTCAGACAGTTTGATATTGTAGTTCTGGATGAAGCGGACAGAATGTTTGACATGGGTTTCTATCCGGACATAAGAAATATGTTTGGAATGATGAGAGACAAGGAGTATAGGCAGACAATGCTTTTCTCAGCCACTCTCTCAACTAAAGTCAGAAACCTAGCTTGGAACTATATGAATGACCCGAAAGAAATTGAAGTCCAGCCGGAAGAGATAACTGTAAAGAACATAACACAGGAGTTATATCACGTAACAAAAGAAGAGAAGTTCCCTCTTCTTCTTTCAATTTTAAATAAGCTTAAACCTCAATCTTGTCTTGTTTTTACAAATACAAAAGATATGGCTGTAGAAGTATCTAAACGCCTGAATATGAATGGGTACAAGACAGAGTATCTAATGGGAGATATGGCCCAGTCCAAAAGGCTTGAGACCATCGACAGCATGAAGGAAGGTAGACTTCACTTCCTTGTGGCCACTGATGTAGCTGCAAGAGGATTGCAGATAGATGATCTGGAGTTGGTTGTAAACTACGATATTCCTGAAGACTATGAGAACTACGTCCATAGAATCGGGAGAACAGCCAGGGCTGGAAAGAGCGGTATAGCAGTGACCCTTGCCTGTGAAGAGTACATTTACGGCTTGGAGGCCATTGAGAACTATATACAGATGAAGATTCCAGTTCATTGGGCCGATGAAGATGGTCTTGAAAAGATTGAAGATAAGTCTTATGGCTACCATTACTCTTCAAGAAAGAAGCAGAACTCTCAGAAGTCAGCGAGACCTCAGGCTGGCGGAAGGAAGGATCTAAGGACAAAGAAGCAGACTTTCCGTGACAAGACTGAGCTCAGTAAGCGCGACGAGACTCTTGAATATAAGACGAAGACAGATTTCGATAAGATTAGGTCTATGACTCTTGAGGAGCGTATGAATTACTATAAGTCCTGCTATGGTGATAAGACGGCGCCTAAGGCTAAGACAGCGCCTCAGAGTGCAAAAAGTGTACAGGAAGCTAAAAAGAAGAGTACAGAGGTTCCAGTTACAAAGACTCCTGTTGCAGAAAAAACTGTGAAAGAAGAAAAGAAGGGATTCTTTAAGAGAATCAAGGAGAAACTCTTTGGAAAGAAATAAAGAAAAGGGACTTTTTTCAAAGTTCATCAGTTATTATAAGCCTTATAAATGGTGGTTCGTACTTGATATGGCTATGGCCACCTTATCTAGTGTCCTCTCTATTATTTCTCCCATTATAGTGAGAAAAGTGCTCTCATTGATCGGAGTAGAAGGGGCTATTAAGAATATTATAATGCTCTTATCTTTAGTCTTTGCCTGCTATGCCCTCTCTTCTCTCTGCTCATATATAAGAATAAAGTGGGGCCACTACCTAGGTGTATGGATAGAAAACGATATGAGAAGTGAGCTGTTTAATCATCTCCAGAAGCTCTCTTTCTCATACTTCGACAGACATAAGACTGGCGATATTATGAGTAGAATCTCTAATGACTTATTTAATATCGCAGAGGTTGCACATCACGGACCGGA
>JALFCJ010000016.1 GCA_022771185.1 Spirochaetales bacterium
TCTTTTCTCAGTCTTATGATAGTATTAGCAACATCACTATTCAGCACTGGATGGAAGTATTCCAAGAACGGCTCTCCTTCTATCTTTATGTTAAAATAACTTTCCAAGTGTCTATAGAAGGTTTCAGTAGTTATAGAACCATCCATTATCGGCCATATGTATTCATTATAAGTACGATAAAATTCATCTTTATCTACCTTGATTTGGGAGAGCCACTCTTCACGAAGATCTACATTATCTAAAGTGACACCCCCAAGATCAAATATATAAAGCTTCTTTCTATCAACCCTTTCTGGAATCATAGACAGCAGCTCCTCCAAGGAAGTATTTACTCATGCTGAAGAAGAGAATAAACATAGGAATAGAAGCTAGAAGGGCACAAGCCATCAAGGCTCCTTCATCTGTCTGCTTCTCTTCTGCAAACTTTGAAATGTAAAGAGGGATAGTCTTCATCTTCTCAGCCTGAGAACACAATAGTGGCCACAACAGGTTGTCCCACTGGTTTCTGAAGGAGAGAATGGCAAGTGTAGCAATTACTGGAGTAGAGTTTGGAAGAACAATCTTTGCATATATTCCAAACTCACCCATTCCATCGACTCTTGCTGCATCCAAATATTCTGTAGGGAATGTAATAAGATACTGTCTCATCTGGAATACACCGAATGCACTTACCAAGAATGGAATTATAAGACCTGGGATAGTATTGATGATGTTCATCTTAGTTGCAACAAGATACAGAGGAATCATGATGGCTTCAAAAGGAATCATCATGGTACTCATAATTGCCATAAAAACTGCCTTCTGTCCCTTGAATTTGTATTTCGCAAGACCGAACCCGCAAAGCGAAGCCAGAAGAACAGTTGTGATGGCACATACACTTGCAACTATCAAAGAGTTAAATAGATTACGGAAGAATATATTATCTCCATGGTTACCTACAATTGCTTTCTGGAAGTTTGTAAAGAAAGTACGAGTTGATGTCGTAAAATACTCGGAGGAAGGAATCCATGTATACGGCATGCTCATTATCTGCTTTGCATCCATAAATGCAGCCGTTGTCATAAAGACCAATGGCAGGACGCAGAATACAAGGACAATGGTGAGGAACACGTAGCTTAATACTTCCCCTACACTTACTTTACCTACAAATTGATTTTTCATGTCATTCCCCCTTAATAATCCACGTCATCACCACTCTGGAACTTAAACTGCAAAGCAGTAAATACCAGCATGATCAAGAAGAGGACGATACTCATCGCACTGGCTCTACCCAGATATCCATTATTAACGCCAGTAAAATAGATGTTCATCGTGATTACATCGATAGGAGCTCGTGCTGTTCCACCCTGTACAAACATGTACTGGGTTGAGAATGTCTTTAGACACTGGAGCATAGCCATGATAGATACAAGTACTACTGTAGGTTTCAATAGCGGTAGGGTGATATGCCAGAATGAGTGCCAACGACTGGACCCATCCACGAGAGCGGCTTCATATAATGTCGAAGGAATGGAAGCAAGTCCAGTAATAAAGAGAATGGTAAAATATCCTATATATTTCCAGAAATAGACTATCATAGTCGAAATCTGAAGCATATTATTACTTGTCAGCCATTGGTAATCCCTGCCACTGGTTCTCATTAAATAATTTGAGAACTGGTTGACTAGACCTGTAGGCTGGAAGAGAATCATCCAGATTGTTGCAGCTACTACACTGGAGAGAACGGCAGGAGTATAGAAGCACAGTTCGTAGAACTTCGAATGTCCTGGTTTTCTTAGCTGTGAAATCAAGACAGCAACAAAAAGAGAAACCACGACCATAGGAATAAATGTACCTATTGTGAACACCAAAGTTGCTCTAAGAGAGTTAAGGAGTGAATATCCTCCATTTCCCTTTGTGAAAATATAAATATAGTTTTCGAGACCTACAAAACTATAATTTCGGCTAATTGCCTTACGATTAGTCAAGCTTGTAATAAATGCGCTGATAATCGGGTAAAATGCAAATACTGCGAAAAATACTAAGCAAGGTATTGTAAAAGCAAAACCCCATCTTGCCTGGCGTTTTTCAATGCTATACTTTTTTGTTTTCATTGTTTCCGCATCCAAAAAAAGTTAATGAAAATGCCTCGGGTCCTATTTAGGAGGATCCAAGGCAATAGAATAACGACCTTAGTCTTCCAAGATTTCCATGACTGCTGTCTGGAGTGTCTTATATGCATCCTTTGGTTCTACGCCCTGAAGCATGACGCTCTTGATAGCTGTGTTGATTGCACTCTGGATAGCTGTAGCGCCCTTCTCATGGTATACGATGTGAGATCTAGCGAAGTCACCTGCGAATACGTCTGAGTATGGCATGTTAGCATATGTCTCACTGTTCATGAGAGCATTTGTAGGCTGAATAAGTCCGACCTGTGTAAGATATTCTTCAGCATGGCCTGGTGTGAGGAGGAAGTACTTGATGATATCCCAAGCAACCTTCTGCTCTTCCTTAGAAGCATCAGCGTTAACCATGTAGAAGTGACCATAGTAGCAACCAGCAACGTCCTTGACAGCATCTTCGAATACTGGATATGGAACAACCATCCACTCGCCACTGTTGTAGAAGTCTGGGTTATCGGAAAGGATTCTTGCTTCCTGATAGAGACCTGTGTTACACATACCGATGTCGTTGTTGTCCTTGTTAAAGAGCTTTCTTGCAGCTGTCAATGTCGGGTTACCGAGATTATTTCCACTTGGTCCCCATTCCTTCATGAACTGTAGAGCCTTTACCCAAGCTTCTTCATTGACACATCCCTTCTCTCCATCGAGAGCACCACCAAGCTGCTCAACCATTGGAACGAAGTATGTAAGTTCATAAGAATATCTGAAGTCGAATCCACGGCGAGTAATGATGTCTCCGTCTCTTACGACGATCTTCTTGCTGACCTCGACCATGTCTTCCCATGTCTTTGGATAATCTGTCTCTGGGTCCAAACCAGCATCTTTAAAGACTTTCTTGTTGATAAAGATTGACCAGTTTGTTGTCTCAAGAGGAAGACCATAAACGTCTCCATCATAAACGACTGCATCGATCATGCCGTCAGCATAACTAGCGATCAAATCCTTAGCATCTTTGAAGCCAAGTGTAGCATAGTCAGCTGGAGCAACTCTTCCTGCTTCGATGTACTGATATTCGTTTTCGATAGGAAGGTTGAAGAATGTAGGTCCCTGTCCTGCAGCGAAAGCTGTCTGAACAAGTTCTCTAAGCTTTTCTGCACTCTGACGTGTAACGTTAATAGTTACATTTGGATGCTGAGCTGTATACTCTGCAATATATTTCTCTTCAAGAGCCTGTCTTGCAGCGTCCTCGTGTGTCCAGAATTCAATTGTAATAGGCTTACTGTCGTCGACTGCAGTAGTTGTTTCTGCACCACCCTGAGCAAAGAGTGGAATAGCAATAAGTGCCAAAGCACAAAGTGCCACCAAAAGTTTTTTCATATTAGTTCCTCCCTTTTGAACTACAAACATTGTCCATCATTTATTAGTAAAATCAATAAAAATTTGTCTGAAAAATCATATTTTACTTAGTTTTTTTGACTAATTTTTGTTGTTTGTTTAAAAATTGGCACTTTTGATTTGTTTTACTTATAGCTCTATAATTTCTAATTATAGAAACAGACAAAAGAGAATCAAAATCGGTTTACATATTTATGCGATATACAACTATTTTTAGCTCAATAAAGTTATTTCAGTTCTCCTTTATCACTCCGATTTCTTTAAATATCGGATAAAGATAGGAAGCCCCGAAAACTCCAAGCTTCTTTGGACCTGAGGCAATTCCATTAAGCTTCTCTACTTCCTCCAAGGCTTTTTTGACACTGGAGAAAGTGATGGATTTATCTTTTCGGGATATAAATATCTCGTGGCCTTTTACTCTGTATGTAAACTCAAGGCCCGAAAATGTCTTAAAGCTCTGTCCGTCTTTTTCTTCTATCAGTTTCCATACTCCGTCAATTGAGGGAATCATTTCTTTTTTCCAGCCATTGCCTTCAGTGTCTCTACAAGCTCTAAGTCACTTTCGGTCACTTTAAGGTTAGTCTTTATCTCTTTATCTGAATCAGGCCGCTTTACGCTGATAGAAAAGACAGTGCCTTCATCGATTTTTGTCTGTGACATGTAGTTGAGAAATTTCACAAACTGTGGGTGATTTCCTGAGAAAGTATC
>JALFCJ010000063.1 GCA_022771185.1 Spirochaetales bacterium
TTTGTAGCCATTCTAGCGCGGAATCCAAACTTTCTTGTTCTCTTAGTCTTACTCGGCTGGTAAGTTCTGATACCTTTAGTGCTCATATCTAACTCCAATTTTCTTTATCGCATAAAGCGGTGGTGTCGTTTTTAGGGACACTAATCCCAATTTCTGAAGTCTATCAGTCTCTAGGTATTGTGGTCAATACCCTTTCATTACAACAACTTCTTTTATGTGGGCATTTGGAAACATAGTGTTCCAATCTCTTATTATTCTTGACTTATCCATAATCAAAAGAGAGCGTGATGAAAGAGAATTGGCCTTTACATAGATACGGGATTTTTTTAAGTCGACACTGTCAAGTTTAGTGCAGGAACTAAGCCTGACACCTGCAATAACAGGCCAAGAAGAGAAGAATTTCTGTCGGGAAAAGTCGATGTTATTTGATGTTAAATACTCTTCTATCCCATTCCAAAGTGTTTTTTCTTCAGCCATTCAGCCTCCCGTTCTCTACAATAAAATGAAGAGACAAAGAACTGTTTTCATGATAATTCTCATCAGGAAGGAATGTACACCATACCTGAGAGTAATCGGGAAGAGAAGACAAGACTTCTCCTCTCTTCTTTGAATCGAGTTCAAGTAGAACATCATCAAGAAGAAGTATAGGCTTTTTACCAGTCATCTTAGAAAAATATAAAGCCTCCGCTATTCTGAATATAAGAGAGCAGAGTCTTAGCTGTCCAGTAGATCCAATCTGAGAAAATGGACCGTACTGACTCATTACTACAAATCTATCTCTATGGATACCACTTGTAGTAGTATTCATCTTTTTGTCTCTTTCAAGAGTTGAGACCAAAATAGACTCTATCTCTTCTACTGATCCGCCTTCTTTCCATGATGGTTGGTAGTTTACTACGAGATTAAAATCTGTTCCTGATATTCTGGAGAAGAGAGGAGGAAATATTTTGTTGAACTCATATACAGCTCCAGCCCTTTCTTCCATTATCTCCATTCCATATGTGGCCAGCCTATTGTTATAAAGCGAAATAAGATAATCATCTCCGCTTCTTATTGCAGCATTTCGCTGTGCAAGGATTGCTCTATAAGATCTCAGAGCATCGAAATATCTTTGGGAATAGAGAGATAACATCTGATCGAAGAATTTACGCCTCTCTTCTGGTTCACCTTTTACATAGGAGATGTCTTCATGAGAAAAAACAATACAGGGAAATCGGTAAACCAGCTCTTTTCTATCTTTAACTTCTTTTCCATCAAGGATTATCTTTCTCTGGTTTGAGAAAAAAGAGACGGTAATATTTCCTTTCTCATACTCGTCTTCGTCTTCATAGTCTCCTGATATATAAAAACCATCTTTTCCCCATGAAACACACTCCTTCAGATATGATGTTCTGAAGGATGAGCCATAGGAGAGAATGTATAATGCTTCAAGTATGTTTGTTTTTCCTTGACCATTTGGTCCTGTTAGAATGACAGACTTACTATCAGTTTTTACATTCTCTATTTCTAGATTTCTAAAATCAGAAGTTCTAAGAGAAGTAAACTTCATTAGTTCTGCATCGGCATCAGGACAAAGAGATAATCTTTCTCTGGTTCCGGAGTAAATACCATTGCTGCTGTAGGAGTATTGTAAGATATCTTGAAGAATTCACTTTCAATTTTCTTTACAGTAGGCAATAAGAGAGAACAGTTGAAGCTGATTTTTGCAGTAGGACCGTCATATTCGCAAGGAATAATCTGTTTTGAATCTCCGAAATCATTGCTTTCACCACTTACCATTACTCCTTCAGGATTGAGATCTACAAAGATTCTCTTTGACTTGGACTCAATAAGGACAGCATTAAGGTTAATAGCCTTCTCCATATCAGAGACTTTCATCTTACATGTATAGCTTAGATTCTTAGGAATGACTCTCTCATAATTAGGATAATTTCCTCCGATAAGAGAAGAAGAAATAGTTCTGTCTCCTACTTTCGCAAAGATAGTGTCTCCGTCAATTGCAATTGAGAATACTCCTTCCATAGAAGAGATGGACTTAAAGGCCTGTAAGAATTTTACAGGTATGATTACAGGAGAGAAAGATGGTATTTCCTGTTCAAATGCACGGGAGATATAAGCAAGTCTTCTTCCATCTGTAGCTACAAGAACTAGTTTCTCATCCTTCTTCTCCATAAATACACCTGTAAGGAAGAAACGAGTATTGTCTTCACTTACGGCAAAAGCAGTCTTGTCGATCATTTCTGCATAATCTTTCTGAGGAAGAGAGAAATAAAGACTTTCATTGCAATTCTGTATCTCAGGATACTTGGAAGCGTCCATTGTCTTGAGGTTTATGTTTATGTTTGTATCGGCTTCTGTAGGTCTTATGGTAAGTTTTCCACCTTCTTCAGAGATTTCTATCTCTCCTTCAGGCATGTTTTTCATGACGGCTACAAGTTTTTCACAGAAAACAGTGGTGGCTCCTGGAACTATGGTATTTACGCTGATACTTGATACGAAGCTCATTTTTCCGTCTGTAGCTTTAACAGTGAGCAAGTCACCATTGTTTTCCAAATATACGTTACTTGTTATTGAAAGAGAGTTCTTCAAAGATGAAAAGCTCATGGCATATTCTATTTCTTGTCTTAAATTTTGGCACTGGCAGATGAATTTCATAGTAGCCTCCGATTATATCTATTATATCATTAAATATAACAGTTTAGTAGTAATAATATAGTCTTCCAAAAATGTTAAAAACTCAATCATTTCATTATTTTGAAAGAAAATGATATGAGGAAAACTTGTTAAAAACTTTTCACATTTTTCACACTTTGAAAAAGGCATGTGGAAAACTAAAAATTTTTTAACTTAGTTTTTAACAATTTTTATTGTTTTTCCACACTCTTTCCACAGGTTTTCCCCATGTTTTTAACACTTTTATTTAGAATTTTCACTAATAATCCTATTAATTGCGTCAACTGTTTTCCTTGTGTTTTCGTCTATCTCAAGTAGCGACTCCACCTGTTGTACTGAATATCTGACAGACGTATGGTCTTTATTCAGATACTTTCCTATGTCACTTTGAGTAAAGTGGCCATAGTTATAGGCAATGTATATCGCAATCTGTCTAGGAATCTTGATGTTTTTGCTTCTTGATGCCCCCTTCATGTCTACTAGTGATACATTAAAGTAGTTTGCAGTGGCTGTGAAGACATCGTTTATAGAGTAGTTTGCATTTATTGTAACCTGCTCCACCACCATATTCTTAAGCTGTTCTTTGGCCATTTCGATAGTTGCTTTTGTACCTATAAGCTTTGCAACACCGCTTATTGTGATCAATGCTCCTTCCAAGTCTCTTACGTTTGTTCTTACAGCCTGACAGATGTAATCCAGGACGTTGTCAGGAATATCGAGGTTTTGTTCTTTGTTCTTCTGTTTTGCTATGGCTACACGTACCTCATATTTAGGAGGTCTCAAATCAACATTTAGACCGCTTGAGAATCTTGTTCTCAGCCTATCTGTGATATCTGTGAGTTCTGTTATAGGACGGTCGCATGTGAATACAATCTGTTTGTTGTCGTTATAGAGCTGCACGAATGTATGAAAGAGTTCTTCCTGAGTAGACTCTTTCTTTTGTAGAAAGTGAATATCGTCGATCAAAAGTACATCTGCGAATCTGTATGTCTTTTTGAATTTATTGTTAGATTCCTTATTACCAAAGGAAGCGATGAATTCATTAGTAAAAGACTCGGCGGTGACATAGACTATGTTCATGTCAGGGTGATTGGCATAGATGTAGTTTCCTATTGCCTGCAATAAATGTGTCTTTCCCAGTCCTACTCCTCCATATATGAGACAAGGGTTGAAAGGATTGTTTCCAGGGTTCATTGCAATTACTTGTGCCGCCCTGAATGCAATGTCAGAGTTTTCTCCCTCGATAAAGTTGTCGAGAGTGTATTTGGGGTTTAGTGTGGGATTTTTTGCCGTTGTTTCTTTTTTCTGTGAGATGTTAATACTTTCTTTATTCTGAGTCTTTACTTCAGAGACTTTTGTATCTGTCGATACTTCGATAGATACCGTAATATTCTCTCCTGTTTTGACAGAGAGTAAATTTTCGATAACGGTCTTGTAGTCTTTTATACTGTCCAAAACAAACTTTGATTGGGCTGTAATTAATGCGACTCCGTTTTCAATATTTCGAAGCTCTACCCTAGATAAGAGCATTGAAGCTCCTGCAGGGAGAGTGTCCGCTAGCTGTGTCTTTACTTCATTCCAAAGCTGATTAAATTCTTCCATAGTTCCTTCAATGATAATTCAACAAAATTCCAAGGGCAAGAACGATATATCAAACAATGGACCTTGTAGAAACGTCATATATTGAGCCTTAGATATAGAATATGATAATATATATATTATATCACGCGTGCGTGCGTGAGAAGAATTTAAACTATAAAGGTTAAGCAATGAACGAAGAAGAAATGAAGATTGCAGGGCATACTGCCGAAGAGCTTGAAAAAGAGCTTAAGGCCAGTGTCCAGTATGATTCATCTGGCATTACAGTCCTTAAAGGTCTTGAAGCTGTAAGACAGAGACCTGGAATGTATATAGGATCCACAGGTATAGATGGTCTCCATCATCTTGTCTACGAGGTCCTCGATAATGCCATTGATGAAGCTATGGCCGGATTCTGTAACGATATCCACGTCTATTTCGAGGATGGTGAATATGGTGAAGTATGTACAGTTGAAGATAACGGAAGAGGTATTCCTGTAGATATACATCCCGGAGAAGGAAAGAGTGCCCTCGAGGTTGTTCTTACACAGCTCCATGCCGGAGGAAAGTTCGACCATAATGCTTATAAAGTATCAGGTGGACTCCATGGTGTCGGTGTATCCTGTGTAAACGCTCTTTCAGAATGGATGCAGGTAGTTGTACACAGAGCTCCTCATGTTTATAGACAAATATATTCAAAAGGCATTCCTCAGACAGAAGTCGAGATTATCGGAGACACAGACCGTACAGGTACTATTGTAAGCTTTACTCCAGACTTTACTGTCATGGAGCCAAACTCTTTTGATTACGATACTCTCAGTAAAAGATTCAGAGAACTCAGCTATCTCAATAAAGGAATCTCCATCACTGTCACCGATAAGCGTGGCGGAGAAGAGAAGACTGAGTCTTTCCATGCAGATGGAGGACTCTCTTCTTATGTGAAGTACCTGAACGAGTATAAGACAGTTCTTTCCGATCCTATTTCTCTTGAAGGTGAAGGTACTACTGAAAAGAATGGTGCAGGAGATCCAGTCTCTGTAGAGGTTGCAATCCAGTACAACGATAAGTTTGATGAGAAGGTTGTTACTTTTGTAAACAACATCAATACAAGAGAAGGTGGTACACATCTTTCTGGTTTCAAGGCTGCTCTCTCAAGATGTTTCAATAATCAGCTTAAGAACAGTCAGAAGTATATGAAGATATATTCTGGGTCACTTGACTCAAAAGATATCGCTGAAGGACTTACAGCCATCATATCAGTAAAGATTCCAAATCCTCAGTTCGAAGGACAGACCAAGATGAAGCTTGGTAACTCAAGTGTAAAGGGTATTGTGGACTCTCTGGTATATGAGAAACTGACAAACTACTTCGATGAGTTTCCTGAAGTTCTTGATAAGCTCCTCAACAAGGTTACACAGGCCGCTCTTGGAAGAGTTGCAGCTCAGAAGGCTAGAGATAACATCAGAAAGAAAAACGAAGGTGGCGGTCTTCCTGGTAAGCTTGCAGACTGTTCTATGCATGATCCTGAGAAGTGTGAGCTCTTTATCGTTGAGGGTGACTCTGCCGGTGGATCTGCCAAGAGTGGTAGAGACAGAAACTTCCAGGCTATCCTCTCTCTTTGGGGAAAGATGCTTAACGTAGAGAAAGCTCAGGAAGCAAAGGTCCTCAACAATGAGAAGCTCCTTCCTGTAATTCAGTCAATCGGAGCAGGCATCACCCGTTATAATGCTGGAAGTCAGAGTGAAAGCGAAGAAGATGAAGACAAGAAAAAAGAAGAGAAACTCTTTGATTTAGGAAAAGTAAGATATCACAAAATCATTATCATGGCTGATGCCGATGTTGATGGAAGCCATATCAGAACACTTCTCCTCACCTTCTTCTACAGATACATGAGACCAATTATCGAAGCAGGATATGTATATTTTGCCATGCCTCCTCTCTATAAGTTCTCAGGCCCAAGAATCTCTAAGCCTATCTATGCTTATACAGAAGAAGAGAGACCGGAGAGACTGGCAGAGGCAGTTGCTCTTACAGGTGATGTAAACAAAGTATCTGTACAGAGATACAAAGGTCTTGGAGAGATGAACCCTGATCAGCTTTGGGAGACTACTATGAATCCTGAAACAAGAATGTTGGGAAAGGTTCATCTTGCTGACGCTGAAGAGGCTGACCGTGTCTTCTCTATGCTTATGGGAGAAGAAGT
>JALFCJ010000019.1 GCA_022771185.1 Spirochaetales bacterium
TCCTCCATAGCAATGGATGCACTTGGTCCTCCGATACCTGTGCTAGTTACACTAACCTTCTCTCCCAATAGATATCCTGTATATGTTACGTACTCCCTGTTATCGGCAACAAAGACAGGATCATCCAAGTATTTTGCTATTAACGGCACTCTCTTCGGGTCTCCAGGAAGAATAACGTACCTTCCTACGTCACCCTTTTTTATTCTCAGATGATATTGTATTCCCGTTCCATTCATGTAATCAGACATATCTAGTCTCCTTAGAATTATGTTAACTCATGAAAACTATGGATTAAAGAGTAATATTTTATTTTTACATAGAAATATTTCCCAAAATCTATTCAAAGAGAAATCTTCATTGTTTATACTTCCACCTTATGAAAGAAAACAAAGCTGTATTATTACTTTTGGCCGCATCCCTGATTTGGGGATTTACTTTTGCCTTCCAGAGTCAGGCTGCTGATGCCATCGGCCCATTTATGTACAACGGAATCAGAATGTGTATAGGCTTCATCGTCCTTCTCCCTCTCCTACTAAAGATATTAAAAGGAAAGGACAAGGCTTATATCAAATCTCTTCTTTTCCATTCTTTTATCTGCGGTCTCTTGATAGGATCTGCATCAATGGTCCAGCAGATAGGTATTAAATACACAACAGCAGGTAAGGCAGGTTTTATTACAAGCCTATACACTCTCATAGTTCCTATTCTTTCCCTGCTTGTAGGTAAGAAAGTATCAAGGAAAATATGGATGTGTGTATTCGGAGGCTTAGTGGGAGCGTTTCTTCTTTCCATAAACAATGAAGGTGGAATTGGAAAGGGAGATGTCATAATCTTTATTTGTGCTATTCTTTTCGCCCTCCACATCATGTATATCGATAAAGTGGGAAAAGCCTTCAATGGTGTGGATCTCTCTGCCTTTCAGTTTCTTACTGCAGGAATCATCTGCCTTATCATAGGTTCTTTTGTAGAGACTACTACACTAAGCAACGTTAAAGCTGCACTTATTCCTATTCTTTATGCTGGTATAGGATCCTGCGGTATAGCATATACGCTCCAAGTTGTAGGCCAGAAATATGTCCAGCCTACAAAAGCAACATTGGCATTGTCCCTGGAGAGCGCATGGTCTGTCGTCGGGGGCGCAATAATACTTGGAGAGACAATGAGTCCAAGAGAGCTCTTCGGATGTCTGATTCTCTTTGTTTCTGTAGTTATCGCCCAGCTTCCTGAGAAGAAGAAAGCATAACATAGGTCTTACCCATACCTCCGTCTTCAGGAAGAGCAAACCGGTAGTCTTTGACGAACCGGTTTTTTTTCAGATATTCATGTACTCCTCTCTGAAGTATTCCGTCTCCGTAGCCATGAATAATAGAGAAAGACGTCATATTCTTCAGTAGCGCAGCCTCTATCTGAGAATCCAATAGCTCTTCTGTCTCTTTTAGTGTCTTTCCCCTTACATCCATCTCATACTCTGCTTTCTTATCGGTAGAGGTATAAGAAACCGTAACGGCTTTCTCCGGTTTGGCATGTTTCAGCATATTTGCCTTCACTTCCATTCTAAGTCCATTCTCAAGAGATACGTAGAAACGACCTTTACCACGCTCTTCAAGAATCTTACCTCTTGTTTTTCCTGTGCCACATAATACTTCATCACCTTTCTTGAATGCTTCAGTATTCTCTTTGTCTTCTTCGTCTTCTTCGTTTTCGATTACTTTTGATCTCAGTTTCTGCTCTTCTTTCTCTACGCTTTCAATAAATGATTTGACGTTTTTTGTCTTTTCTTTGGTGAGAGTACCGGTCTTTATAGCTTTTACAAGGTTCTCCAGCTCACGACGAGAAGATGATAGATAGTCATTGAGTTCTCTCAGTCCATCCTTTTCTGCTTCCTTTATCTTCTCTTTTAGCTTCTTCTCTTCCTCTTCCAATGCTTTGGCTTTATTCTCAGCCTCTCTCTTTGCATTTTCCGCCAGAGATATCTTTCTATCCAAGGTCCTTGATTTTGATAAAAGACTTGTTATGATCTTTGCACTTGTTTCGCTGCCGTCGGAGAGGCTTTCAGTAGCCTCAGTTATTATTTCTTTAGGCATGCCGCTACGCTTGGCGGTAGAGATTGCATGGCTATCTCCTGGAATACCTGAAAGCACTCTATATGTAGGAAGACTTGTCTTCTCATCAAACTCCATACTTGCGTTGGTCATATTAGTTGACGTATAAGCAAAGTTCTTTACTCCCGAGTAGTGGGAAGTACATACAGTGAGGCATGCGTTTTTTGAAAAATAACGGAGAATGGCAACGGAGAGTACACTTCCCTCCTCAGGGTCTGTTCCACTTCCCAGCTCATCCAGGATTATCAAACTACGCTTTGAGCACTTACGTGTCATATATGCTATATTGGACATATGGGATGAGAAAGTGGAGGCTTCTTTCTCTATGCTCTGACCATCTCCTATATCTGTCCAGATATTATCAAAGAGAGGAAGAGTAGAGAGTTCGTCGGCAAGAACGAAAGAACAGATCTGATTAAGAAGGACAGCAAGAGCTAGTGTTTTCATTGTTACTGTCTTTCCGCCAGCGTTGGCGCCACTTAACACCAAGACTCTTGTCCCCTCTTCCAGCGATATCGTAACTGGCACAGCCTTAGCTCCCAGTAAGGGGTGACGGGCAGAGAGGAGGTTGATTTTCTCTCCTCTCTGAGGGTGCCTCGCCTTATTCTTCAAAGCCCATAAAGCAAAGACATAGTGGAAATCAAAATCAATGACTTCAGAGAGAGCCTTCTTAAGAAAAGGAAGAATACTTCTCACTTTCTCAGATAGCTCATGAAGGATCTTAAGCTTTTCAGCTCTGATCTCTTCTTCAGCCAAAACGACTCTATTGTTTAGGTCTACAAGCTCAAAGGGCTCTACGAAAGTAGTGCCACCGCTACCGCTCTGCCCTGAGATATAATACTCGTCATTTCGCTTTTCACTGCTTTTGATTGGTATTACTACTCTCTCGTTTCTGTAGAGAGGATTATCATTTTGAATAATACTTCTATTGTTCTGTATGAATTTTGATGAGTATTGAAACCTTTCATTTTTGGCTTCTTCTCTCTTTTTCAACAAAGGCCTTAGTCTAGGATGGTCTTCATTTACGTCTCCTTCAGGAGAGAGGGAAGATAGTATGTCTTTAGATAGCTCCACGTCTTCTTTAAGTATCTCTTCCTCTCTCCCGTCGAAAGACAAGAGAGCATGCCAGGCATGTAGAAATTCCCCGCACTTAAAGATATCGGCGCCGGATATATCTCTATTTGTCTTCTTTACATATGAAAACAAGTGGGAAATCGAAGGAAAGTGTTCTAATGCAGTTTCCCCTTGAAGTTTGTTTATCAGTGTGTCGATACGTATATATCTTTTCTCAAGAATGGTGCTGTCATCTGTAAAGAGAGAAGGAGTGATCGCGTCCCTTCCCTCATCTGAAAGTGCACTTTTCTTTATTCCATTTAGAACTTTATCAAATTCCAAGTCCAATACAGTTCTATTTTCCATAGTTATTCTTTTTCCTTTGCCATAGAGGTTTTCTCTCTTCCAAGGACTCAAGGATTCTCAAGTAGCTTTCATATCTGTCATAATGGATTGAGCCGTCCTCAACCATATCCGGAACGACGCAGCCATCTTCTCCTCTATGAAGACAATCTGGATATTGGCAACCTGGGTCTATTAGTTCCGGGAATGAATTTCTGACGCTGATCATCTCTTCCATAGGAACCTGTATTTCTCTTACACCGGGGGTGTCTATTAG
>JALFCJ010000226.1 GCA_022771185.1 Spirochaetales bacterium
AAGAGTGTGTTTGTTACTATGGGCTTAGATTTGGCTACAGAAGTAGAAGAAGATGAAATTTACGTCTACAGTGTGGAGCAGAACAATATCGGAAAAGTTCTCTTCTTTACCGGTGATCTTACAGGTGGCAAATATCTTGCAACATCCAATGATTTCGGTTATGCATCACCAATGAATGTCCAGAAGGAAGGCGAAGGTTTCAGACTCTACTTTATCGATGGCGAAGGTAAGCATTATGTTGAGATCATTGATGGAAAGGCAACTGTCAATTCCATTCCTCAGGGTAGTGTTTGGGTTATTGATCCTGATACTGGCGTCATCATGACTGATTGTGGCGTAACAATGTACTATCTTGGCTGCTACAAGACTTATGATACATTCTCAGCCAGCAAGACAAGCTATATATCCGATACAACACTAATCGGTGTCAGCCAGTTCCCTGCCAGGTTATATAAAGTTTCATTCAACAGATAAGAATGTTGCGGGAGGGAGACCTCCCGCATATATTGCGTCTTGAAGAAAAAGACACCTTTTTCTTGAGGATACAATGGAAAAAAACAGATACGATTGCGCCTTGAAAGTAATCGAGGCTAATGATTCTATCATCATTCATAGACATAGTAATCCCGATGGGGATGCACTTGGATCCCAAGTGGGGCTTTATGAGATAATCAGGGAAAACTATCCTGATAAAAGAGTATATATGGTGGGGGATGAAAGCGAGAGATATGGCTTCATTTCAGAAAGAGCTATGGATGAAGTCGATGATTCACTTTTTTGTTCATCTCTTTCCATTATTCTCGACACTTCCTCCTCCGCTCTTATAAGCGACGACAGGTGGAGAAGCGCCAAGGATAGTTTAAGGTTCGACCATCACCTTTTTATTGAAAAGATTGCAGACTATGAAGTAGTTGATTCCACTTACGAGTCCTCTTGTGGCCTCATTGCAGATTTTGCAAAGACTCTTGGTTTAAAAGTCAACGATAAGGCCGCCAAAGCTTTATATACGGGGATGGTTACAGATAGCGGCAGATTCCTCTATGACTCTGTTTCCAGCCGTACCCATACTATTGCAGCTTTTCTCTTGGAGAGGAGTTTTGACAGAAACGATATTTTCAGAAACTTATATGTAGAGGACCTGGAGAGTGTAAAGAGAAAGCTGTCGTTTATGGAGAGAATTAAGTTCACATACAACAATGTGGCATACGTCTACTCCACAAAGGAAGATGTGGCGAAGATGGGCCTCTCTCCCTTTTCCGTCTCGAGGGGCATGGTAAATACCATGGCCAATCTGAAAGGAGTACATGTTTGGGTGAACTTCACTGAAGACGGAGACAAAGTCTTATGTGAGCTCAGAAGCGACAGTTATGACATCAATAAAATCGCAAAGAAATATGGAGGCGGAGGCCATCTTAAAGCCAGTGGTGCGACTCTCTGCAGCAGAAAGGAAGCGGAGAGTATGCTGAAGGATTTGGATAGTTTAGTGGAGGATGATAATGAGTAACGTAAAATATGAGATACTTAATAAAATAAAAGAATATGACTCAATAGTAATCGGAAGACACTTCAGGCCTGATGGGGACGCTGTCGGTTCTACTATGGGACTCTCGAGGATTATCTCTTTGACTTTCCCAGAAAAAAAGGTCTATCTCTCCAATAAAGATAAAAGCGATTATATGGCGTTTCTTGGGGATACAAGTGAACTTATAAGCGAAGAGATTATTAAGAATTCTCTTGTCATCATCATCGATACCGCTACAGAAGACAGAGTCTCGGATGATAGGATTTTAAATGGAAAGGAAATAATAAAAATTGATCACCATATTGAAGTTGCACCATATGGTGATATTTCCTGGGTTGAAGATTGGAGAAGTAGCTCATGCGAGATGATAGCTTCGTTCTATGAAGAGTTTTCTTCTGTCCTTAAGATAGACACAACTGCTGCAACCTCAATCTACGCAGGAATGGTGACAGATAGCGGCCGATTCCGTTTTTCGTCCACTTCCTCTGAGACGTTGAGGCTGGCTGGGGTAATGGTTGGAAAGGGTGTGGATGTAGAGAGACTACAAGCAAATCTGGACCTCAACGACTATAACTTCTATAAATACCAGGCTGATGTATTTTCTAAGATAGAAATGACGGAAAATGGTGTCGCTTGGCTCTATGTGGATAAGGAAATGCAAAAAAAGTGGAACTTAAGCCGTGAAGACGCCAGTGAAAGCGTGGGTTTCATGAGTGGCATCAAGGGCTCAATATGTTGGATTGCTTTTATAGAAAACGATGACGGCACTATAAGAGTTAGACTACGTTCCAGGTTCATGACAGTTAATAAGATAGCAGAGAAGTATCATGGAGGAGGACACGACAGGGCAAGTGGCGCCACATGCTACAGCAGAGAAGAGGTGATGGCCCTGGTTAAGGATGCTGACGAAGCTACAAGGATATTTAAAGAAAGCGGAGAGTATTGGGTATGAGGATACTTGCAACAAATGATGACGGAATATTTGCAGAAGGCTTCAAGCACCTTGTATCATGGGCTACGAAGATAGGTGAAGTAACTATTTGTGCTCCCAAGGGACAGCAGAGCGGGAAATCACAGTCGTTGAATCTTCACTCTTCTTTTGAAGTTAAGAAAGTGGAGTACCCAGGAGTAGAGGAAGCTTATTATGTGGACTCGACTCCTGCCGATTGCGTCCGTTTCGCTTTCGATGTGTTGGGACACTTTGATCTAGTACTAAGTGGAGTCAACTGTGGATACAATATCGGGGACGATATAGCATACTCAGGAACTTGTGGCGCTATGTTCGATGCAGCCTTCTGGAACTCAAAGGCCATCGCCTTCTCTTGTTCATTCTCATCTTACGATTCTTTTCCTAAGTATATCGATAGAGTCTGGGAGTGTTTCGAAAGCTTTAAGCTTCTAGAGAAAGCTGACTTATGGAACGTAAACTTCCCAGATACTGTGGAAGGCATTGCTTTTACCCGCCAGGGTGGAGCCTATGTCCAGGATCATTTTCATAGAGTAGAGGGAGACTTATGGACCCAGAGAGGGTACTACATAGATAAAGAAAGAGAGAACGAAGGGAAATTAAATGCAGAGAATAAGACCCATGACTCAGATATCTATGTAGTAGAGAAGAAAAACATGATCTCTATCACTCCGATGATAGTTGACAGGACAGACTATAGAGCTTTAGGGGAAGTGAAAAATAAGAACATTATTCTTTAGTACTGGTGCCATCAGGAGAGCTTTATAATCTCTTATCAGCATCGCCAGCGATATATGAAAGCTACTCTGCTCTTCTTTGTTGGGGGCGGAGTCTTTTATAATAAAGTTGTTAGATAATTGGTAGTTACTTCTCTTATGGTCTTTAATATTAATCCTTGGTTGGATATAAAAGTATATAATAAGTCTGCTATTTATTAACTTTTATTGAACCCAGTACTCATTGAGGCCATAAATATTGTCAGTGTAACCACCTTATAAAAGATCTCAAAACACAGAGATATTGTAGTTCTCAGGCAAATTACTAATTCTCAAGCTGTCTACGATGAAGACTGCTTTTATAGTTTATTTTGCCTTTTATTTGTCATCAGTCTGGATAAGTAAAAATAAAAACACCAAAGTAAACGTAATACTCCAATACTGAAACTGTTTTAGTTGAAATAACCGACATAGACTATTATCAAGGAGAGATTAAATGAAAAAGGCGGTTATTATTTTACTCGTGGCATTCTTTGCCCTTTCTGCAGTGTTTGCATCAGCTTACATCTCAGTCAACGATTTGGAAGCAGAAAAAGTCACAGAGACAAAAGACTATGACGGTGTGGTTTTGATTGCCACCCCAGACAAGCATATGACAATTGAGATGCTTGATGATGGAAGAGAAGCTGAAGACGGAGAAGTCTTCAATGGAAGAATTAAGCTTGAAGGAAGCGGCAAGAGCAGCCAGAGAGCAATTAAGTTTGATGCTGTGAAGGGTGAAGTCTTGAAAGTCTACCTTAACTCATCTTCTAAGACAGAAGCCAGAACTCTTGTTATCGCAGACATGGCAGGCTCTCAGATTGGTGCCATAACTGCTCCAGTAGATGGAGGAGAAGTAGGAATCGGGACATTCGAAATTCCTAGTGATGGAACATTCTACCTCTGGTCCAAGAAATCTGGAATCAACATCTATATGCTGATTGTGGAGTAAGAGATGAAAAAAGCCTTCTTTATCTTTACGCTGTTGTTTTTCTCTAGTTTTATGGTGTTTGCTTCTTCCGATATTACTCCTCCCGAAATAAAAAGAGTGGAGAGTGGAAGCGACGATGAGAAAAAGATGTATGTCTACTTCGACTTTGAGACAGTGAGCGGTAAAGGTGAGAAGGCTATAGTCAAGTTATATGACACAGAAATGCAGGAGCTTGATTCCAAAACTGTAGGAAAGAGTAAGAAGAATGAGAAGAAGACTTTTTTTAAGCCCTCCAAATCAGGAACCTACTACATAGAAGTAATTGGAATCAAGGGAGACGAAGAGTATCCCAGCGCTCTTTTTTGTGTAGAGTGGAGTTATCCTCTAGCTACCCCTGAAGTGAGTCTGGTCAATGAAGGTAACGAAACCATCAGAGTCCAGTGGAATAGTATAAATGAAGCTGAAGAGTATTCAGTATCTATTAACGGTACTGAGTACAAGACTAAAGAGACTGAAATGGCGTTCTCTAGTCTAAACGAGGGCGAGAAATATGTCTTCTCTGTTTCTGCCATCCGAGGAGAAGAGAGAAGTGAAGCACCTCTTCTTTATAAAACAGCAAGAAAAGATAAAGACAGAGTATGGAATTTCACTCGCTTCGGTCAGTCAACAAAAGAAGCGCTTAATACTTATTTCATCATCGATAGCGATCAACTTGAGCTGGAATTAAACTCCTGCTCTGTCACCCTTAACGGAGAGGTGTCAGAGAAGGGTGGAAAGTATACTTCTCTTCATGACGGTATCTCGTATTATTACACAGTAATTGATCCTAAGAGTGAGAATTTCTCTCTTTCTGCAACTTTCGTCGTCGATTTTATTAACCCCACCCCTGACGGACAGGAAGGCTTCGGCATTATTGCTATGGATTCTATAGGAGAAGACGGAGTCAGCGGCACCAACCACTACACAAACTCAGCTTCATTAATTGCCTTAAAATATGAAGGCTGGATAAATGGTGTAAAATACTCTTCAAAAGATACTCTCGGATCCCGTTTTATTACTGGAATTACAAAAGAGAGTATAGTTAGGGGGGAAGAGGCAATAACAGAGTCTGCTGTTTCACTCTCTGAAGCCTATAGTTATGATAAAGACGATCTAATACAGAAGGGAAATGAGTATAGGCTGACCCTAACACTTGATAATACAGGATTCCACTGTATTCTAAATGGTGAAGATCATATTCTCTACATGGGACGAGAGGAATTAACTGTAATAGACGAGGACCATATATATGTAGGTTTCTCTGTTGCTCGTGGGTGTAATGTAAGAGTAAAAGATGTTGTCTTTACTACATCAAACCCAACTCTTGACCCAGTTGGGGTATCGAAGCCTAAAGATATAATTCCTTATGAAGTGAAGATCGAGTCTCCTTCCACTTGGGCAGAAGGTCCATATCTCTTTACGCTCCACTCAAATAGTGACGGCAGAGCTGAAGTGAGAGATAGAAGAGATGGATCAGTTCTTTTATCAGCATTTCCTGTAAAGAGTGGTG
The DNA here is from genome assembly GCA_022771185.1 of Spirochaetales bacterium. Lineage (GTDB taxonomy): Bacteria > Spirochaetota > Spirochaetia > Sphaerochaetales > Sphaerochaetaceae > Ornithospirochaeta. The sequence goes on from JALFCJ010000226.1 coordinate 5,725, forward strand.
TCGATACATCTGGATACATAACACTATGTGATGGTGTCACACCAATAAGTGTCATATTTACTCCAGACGAGAGTACTAATGATGGTGAAGTTTCATATGGCGTATGGAACGAGAAAGGAAAGCTGGAAGAAAGCTTGGAGCCTATAGTTATTGGGTACGATATCGAGAAAAAGAGCTATGATAGTGATATCCTCTATGTTTCGCCTCTTGGAAAGAGGGACGGAGAGGGAACAAGAGATAATCCATTAGATATCTACAGTGCCATCAAGTTCTCTAAGCCTGGCACCGTGATCATACTTATGGATGGCGAATACGATATAAACGAAAGACTGAGAATAGAGAGAGGAAATAGTGGTAGGAGAGGCGAATATAAGACACTGATGGGGGAAGGAAACGTTGTATTGGACTTCTTTCACTCTTCTTATGGTATGGAGCTTTGTGGCGATTATTGGATCCTCTCTAACTTTACAATTCGTAACACTGTTGACGGAAAGAAGGGCTTACAGATAGCAGGAAACCACAATATAATACAGTTCATTATTGCAGAATACTGTGGTGACACAGGTATCCAGATAAGCGGCTCTTCCCAAGATTCAAAAGGAAAGTGGCCTCAGGCTAATATAGTTCGGTATTGTATTTCCCACGATAACGCAGATTTTGCCATGAATAATGCTGATGGCTTTGCAGCCAAGCTTACGGTTGGAGAAGGTAATAGATTCCTAGGCTGCGTTTCATATAATAATGCAGACGACGGCTGGGATCTATTTTCAAAGATAGAAACTGGTGCTATAGGTAAGGTAATAGTTGAGAAGTGCATTGCATTCAATAACGGCGTACTCTCTGACGGAAGAAGCGGTGGAGACGGCAACGGCTTCAAGCTGGGAGGCGACGGAATCGGTGTTGAGCATGAACTCTTGGATAGCATTTCTTTTAACAACCTCTCAAATGGAGTCACAAGTAACTCCAATCCTAAGTGTAGAGTAATTAATGTTATTTCTTGGAATAACTGGGGTGCCAACATTACTCTATATGGAAAAGGAAGTGGAGAAAGAGACTTTGTGCTGGAGAATGTTGTTTCTCTTCACGGAGGAAGCAGCGACAATGTAGCAGAAGAAGAAAGCCTATTTAAAGAGAACACATATCTATGGAATGGGGAGAAATGTAGTAATAGTAAAGGAATTGTAGTTGATGACTCCATTTTCCTTTCTACAACTTTCTCTGGCTTTGAAATGAGAGATTATGGAATAGATATAGGAGATTTCTTGAGACTTAAACCGGAGTTTGACTTCTCTGTCTCAATGTAGGCTAAGAATGAAAACTATATAGTTGTCTAAGATTGGTTTTTCTTTGCTTTTCTCAATATTGGCATTATCATATAGGGTATGAAAAAAATTAAAGTCAATATTGATGGAAGTTATTTAGAAACTGAGAAGTATTCTACTATTCAAGATGCCCTTGCCTTGAAAGGCTTAGTTGAAAAAGACAAAGCATATAACTATTTGGAAAATCCGATAGTTGGGGCAAAGGTAAACGGTGAAACAAAGGGCTTGAGAGATGTCCTGACTTCCACATCGATTATAGAGCCCATTTATGTATTTGAAAGCCTGGGGCGAAGGATTTATCGTCACTCCATCTGCTTTCTTCTTTCCTATGCTTCAACTTTAGTTGTTCCTGAGAGGCACTTGGTCATAGGCCACTCTCTAGGTGACGGCTTCTATTTCTCTTTTGAAGACGATGAATATGTAGACCAGGTCACAGTAGAGAAAATTAGAGTTGAAATGGAGAGACTTGTCAGAGACTCTGTTGATGTCGAGTATGAGACATTGAGCGGCGAGGAGGCAATGGAGATTCTTGCGCAAAGGGGAAATGAGAAGACAAGGCTTCTACTTTGCTCAAAGAATAAGAGTGCTGTCAATGTTTATAGAATAGGATCCTATATACAGCTTTCTTATGAGCCTATTGTTCCAAATATTTCTATGCTCTCTCTATGGGAGCTGAGAAAGTAT
>JALFCJ010000141.1 GCA_022771185.1 Spirochaetales bacterium
CTCGATACCCAGGCTGTATCTCTCAAAGATAAAGCTCAATTTATACTTGAAACACTCAGGAGATTAATCTGATGGAAGATAAAGAAATATTAGAGAATCTCGGTAAAATCGAGATTAGGGAAGGAAGAGAAAGAACAATAAAAAGCTATGTCTTACGTAATAACGTTCTTGAAGAGAAAGAAAAAGAAAACGTCATAAAGTATATGCCTAAATATGGTCTCTTTTTTAAAGACGAAATGCTTTCTTATTCCGATATTTTCCAGAACAATAACCCGACTATTGTTGAAATCGGCTTTGGTAATGGCGAAACTACAGCCAAAATGGCTCTCATTAAGCCAGAGTTCAACTATATTGGCCTCGAAGTATATCTAAAGGGCTTTGTACAGCTCTTGAAGACTCTAGGTGAGAACGATATCGATAACGTCAGAATAATGCGCTTCAATGCTGTAGATGTCCTGGAGCACATGATCCCTGATAACAGCATCGAAGGCTTCCATATCTTCTTCCCAGATCCTTGGCCAAAGAAGAAGCACCACAAAAGAAGAATCATGAACCCAGAGTTTCTACACCTTCTAGCTACAAAGCTTAAGAAGGGTGGATACATCTATATGGTAACAGACTGGCAGGAATATGCTGACGAGGTATTGGAACTTGTCAAAGGCGAGCCGTTATTGATGAATCCTTTCTATACTTTTGCTCCACCTGTAACATGGCGCCCTCTTACAAAGTTTGAGCAGAAGGGTATGGACAAGGATTATGTGATCAACGAGATCTGGTTTGAAAAGAAAAAGTGATTCTTGTGTAGATAAAGCGAAGAATTGAATATCCCGTTTTGCTCCAAAGCAAAAATGGGATATATTATTTATATACCCAGCTAAAGGAGAATAGTTATGGCATACTCAATTGAACTGGAAGGAAGAACAATCTTTCTCGCTGCAAAAGCAGAGACTGCAGTGGGAGACTACATCGTTTATGAGTGGAACGATGGAATCTTTATCCCTGAAGATGATGAAGATTGGGAATATGATGACGATGAAGAAGACGACGAGGAACTCGCTGAAGAAGATTTTGAAGACGAAGAACTCGACGACGATGATTATGATGACTTCTTGGACGAAGAGGAAGATGAAGTAGAGACAGCAATAAGAGAGGACATTGAAACTATCCTTGCTGCAGGCTTTGTTCCTCAAGGCGGAGTATCTGCTCTCATTACTCCTGAATATACAACTTGTTATAGTCAGGCATTCTTTAGAAAGAAGTAAACAACGAAAAATAAAAAAATGGAAGGGCTGAGTCAATGATTCAGCCCGTATTTTATTCTGATATGCCAACTAAATTAATATTTTGGGACCTTTCTCCTGATATTAATAAAGGAGGTGATCCAGTAACACTGGAACCAGATACCGTAATACTTATTTCTCCTGTGCAATTATTCAAGAATATTCCACAACCATTTGTAGAAGATATATTAGATCCATTTTTTAAAGTGATTTTTATATTTCCATCAAAGTCATCGATTCTTATTCCCGCTTCCTTTGTTATAGTTGAGAAAGAGGTATCTGTATTAGGTGAGCCAGAGGCATTAATGTGACCATTATCTAGAACGATTTCAATTGAACCTTTTTTATTGTTTCCAAGAATATAAATGCCTGTAGCAATATCAGGATATATTCCATTTAAATTACCTCCTGTTGCGGTTATCGTAGCACCATGCATTATCTTGATGTTTGTTTTTAATGCTCCATCTATTGTTGAGTCATACAGTTCATTAATATTTCTTGTTTCCCATGTTGAAATACCTGTTACAGCTTGGACTTCAACATTTCCGTCAAGTATAATATTTCCTCCCAAAGAAGTATAATTTTTTCCATTGTTATCTTTCACTGTTCCAGAATATATATTTATAGCCCCTTGTTTAGAAAATTCTGCTGATACGTGTTCACCTATAGTGTTATTTTCATTAGTTGAACCTACAAAATATACTTTTGCATTCGAAATATTATCAGAAGCACCACTTCCAACAATATTCATTGTTCCACCTTTTAGCAAAGTATTTGCATCAAATCTTCTTGTCCCGTTAATATATGCCCAACCTGCATCAACTCCAGTAGGCTTGCCATTGTTATTGTATAATGTCATTGATGTATTAGGACAAAGCTCAATGATTGCAGAGCTTTCATGATAATATGACTCTGAAGGCCGTAACGAAATCTTATTTTGCACAGTCAAAGATACATTTGTACCGTTTAGGTTTAATCCGAAATCTGCATTTTCTGGTGGTTTAATTCTTGTTGTACTAGATGTGGAACCTTTAGTATGTCCAAGAATCATTGTAGGCTTATTTTCGGTGTTTTTATCAGGTAATATCACATATACTTTGTTGTCTTGAATCTTTGTTTCATTAAGCTTTGTCTGAGTTGTACCGTCAGAACTTGTTGTTCCATTGTTAGTTACTTCAATTACCTCACCTTCTTTTCCTCTAATAGGATCTGTAGGGTCACTTATATCAGGTAAGTAAATACTGCCACCACCACTGATTCCAGTTTCCACTTCGCAACTTCCCTTTAATACTGTTGAGCAACCAAATCTTGAAACAAAACCTATGACATCAGTAAATAAAACTTTTTTTGACGACGCTGATTCTTTTACTTTTATTACTAATATGTAATAACCTGATTCATTGAAAGCGTTATCAGAAAAAGAGTATACAGTCTTATTTCCTGTTTTTGTTGCAATAAGAGTAGAATCTGTTCCAGCAGTTAAGTTGGAATAGGAACCTAAAGGAGAGGTGGAGATCTTTCCATCAATAAAGGAATAAATACTCAATGACAAATATGGATTATCTATGGAATTACTAATAACGGAGTATGATAATTCAAGAGAATTTGTACCATAACGAACATAAATCATTTCTGTATTTAAGTTTATCCAAGTTGGTCCTGTACTTCCAGATAGTATTTCTTCTCCTTTAGCATTTTTCCAACTACAATGAATATTCCATAATCCTTGACTTAGAAGTATTCCATCTTGTTCTTTATACTCTATATATTCATCATTTCCTATAGAAGGGTAGTGATTCCCACTACCAAGGTATTCGGGATGATAGTGCATAGAAGAAGCTTCGGCTGATTTACCTGTTACAGTTGAAGTTAATCTTCTTGAATCTTCATCTTCTTTTATCTTGACATTAATAAGTACTGGCGATGTATCGTTAATAGAGCATGAAGATAGCACAGTGACAACCATTAATACCACTGTAAATATCGTCAATATAGAGCTAAAAGAAACTCTCTTTTTCATGCTATTCTCCAAATATTCAGTATAATTTTAAATTATCGATAATTACAGAACTATTACAAAGTGAGATGTTTGATAAAGAGAATATCTAATAAATACTATTTGTTGGTTTCTTCTTTATCAGAAAAGAAATGAAATCTAGTAAAAGCGGAAAAACATATGGTTTTCAATTGTGATGTCTAATGAAAAAAGGGCCGGTTTTTATTTCCGGCCCAAAAGTGATTAAAGCTATAAGAATCAAGCCTTTTCAGCTTCTTCCTTTTCTCTCTTTGCTTCTGCGATGACATCCTCGGCTAGCTTGCCGTTGAGTGTCTCGTAGTGGTCGAA
>JALFCJ010000166.1 GCA_022771185.1 Spirochaetales bacterium
ATCCATTAAGTGGGTGAATGATGTATACATAAAAGATAAAAAGGCTGTAGGAATCCTTACAGAAGGAATAGTAAACATGGAGGAAGGAGGACTAAGCCAAGTTGTAATTGGCTGTGGTGTGAACTTAAAGACAAAAAGAGAAGACTTCTCTCCTGAATTACAAGATATCGTGACATCCTTTTATCCTGATGGAGAGAGTAAAGTAAATAGAGTTGATGTGGTTGCCGAGTGCGCAAAAGCCATAATGAAAGCTCAGGAAATAGATTTCTTGGAAGAATACAGAAAGAAATGTTTTATCCTTGGTAAAGACATATATGTCGTACGAATGAATGAAAAAAAGCCTGCAAAAGCTTTGAAAATCGATAAAGACGGGCACTTGGTCGTCAGATACAACGATGGAAGCGTAGAATCTTTGTCCAGCGGAGAGGTAAGCATCAGGTTCTGATACTTTACATAAAAGACTCTGATAGTTACCATCCTTATTGTTCACTCAATTATTCTGGGTGTTATGATCAGACTGAGGTTTACCATGCTTTCAAGACTAAAAAATGAATGGAAAGAATTCCTTGAAAACTCTCTCAGAGAGTATTTAGGTTCAAATGAGATAGCTCCAATTTCAATGGGAGTGCCTCCAAAAAGAGAAATGGGGGATGTTGCTTTCCCTATGTTCCCTTATTCAAAGGCTGCAAAGAAATCTCCAAAAGATATAGCTGAAGATCTATATAAGAAGATGGGAGAGGATCACCCAATGGGCGAAGTAATACTTGCGGGCCCATATTTCAACGTCAAGTTAGATATTTCTGCACTTTCTTCATCAATTCTGAAAGAAGTTGAAGAGAAGGGTGAGAACTATGGCAAGAGCGAGAGACTAAAGGGCAAAAAGGCAATGGTAGAGTTCTCTTGCCCAAATACAAATAAGCCTCTCCACCTTGGACACATGAGAAACGACAGTATTGGAGAATCTGTTTCAGCTCTTATCAAGAGTCAGGGTGCAGATGTGATGAAAGTAAACCTTATTAACAATAGAGGTGTTCACATCTGTAAGAGTATGCTTGCCTATAAGACCTTTGGAAATGGAGAGACACCTGAGTCCACAGGTGAAAAGGGTGACCATTTTGTAGGACGCTACTATGTCCGTTTCGCTCAATGGGAGAAGGAAGCAGAAGAAGAGAAGAAGAATAACCCGGAATGTGTCAATAACCCTGAATGGGTGGACCCGGGTGAGAAGGCTCAGGCTATGCTGAGAGCTTGGGAGAATGGTGACGAAGAAGTAAGGGCACTCTGGCAGAAGATGAACAATTGGACTCTTCAGGGCTTGGAGGAGAGTTATAAAAACATGGGAATCTCCTTCGACAAGTACTACTACGAGTCTGAGACATATAAGTTTGGAAAGGATGAAGTATTGAAGGGTTTGGAGAAGGGTGTTTTCCAGAAAGAAGAGGATGGAAGCGTCCAAGTTGACCTTGCTCCAATAGGTTTGGATAAGAAGGTCCTTCTTAGAAAGGATGGTACTTCCCTCTATATGACACAAGATATCGGAACAGCTATCCGCCGCCATGAAGACTGGCCTTTCGATTCCCTCATTTATGTTGTCGCTTCTGAGCAGAAGTATCACTTTACGGTTCTTTTCTACTGCTTGGGACTTCTTGGTTACGACTGGGCGAAAGAGCTCCATCATCTTTCCTATGGAATGGTCAACCTTCCTGATGGAAAAATGAAGAGCAGGGAGGGAACAGTTGTTGATGCTGACGATCTGTTGGAAGAGTTGACTATGCTTGCAAAGGCAGAAATCGAGAGCAAAAACAGAGAAGATGCTGTCGACGATGTCAACGAGACAAGTAGAAAGATCGCCCTTGGCGCCCTCAACTACTATCTCTTGCAGGTCTCTCCTACAAAAGACATGGTGTTCAATCCAAAAGAGTCCATCTCTTTCAATGGAAATACTGGTCCATATCTCCAGTACACAGGAGCCCGTATCTCTTCTATCTTGAGAAAGTATGAAGAGTCCGGAGAAAAGGATGTTCCATTTATGGGCGAGCTTCTCACTAACGATGATGAAAAAGAGTTATTGAAGCTTGTAGATACATTCCCGGAGATTGTCGAGAAAGCGGCAATGAACTACGACCCATCTATCATCGCAGGCTTCTTGTATGACCTGACAAAGACATTCAGCCACTATTACCACGATAACCGCATTCTCAATGCAGAGACAAAAGAGCTTGTAAAGGCAAGAGTAATGCTATGCTATATGATCAGCGTGGTGATGAAAAACGGCTTTGCTCTTATCGGTGTACCATTCTTGGAAGCAATGTGAGTTCTATCAGAAGGCGTTTGACGACGCCTTCTTCTATATATAGACAAACAGAACACATGTTCAGTAAGATATTTGTCATGAAAAGATTTGTAGTCTGTTTATTGGCATTGGTTTTCATTGTCTCCTGTTCCTCCAATGTATTTAGAGGCGAAGAGCAGATAGGTGACGATTATATCTACCTCTCTTCCAAAGGCTTTGACGGAGAGAAGAGTTACAAAATAAAAGTAGTCTCAGACACTTCTGCTCTAATGGAGCTCTGTGTTGAGGAAGGAGTCTTAAATATAGTGGTGGAAGGCGAAGAGTACAGACCTCTGGAAGGTAATTATTCTATTGATTGGAACCAATACAAAGAAACCACCTTCCACATAAAAAGAGGAGAATACTCCGTTACTCTTAAAGGCAAAGACTTTGTAGGTGATTGTAAGATAAGCTGGAATTAAACAAGAAGAGACAGTACTCCGACCAGGGGTGTAGAGAAATCTGCTTCTTCGTCTTCCAATATTCTTTCAAGACTCATCATCAAGGCAGAGGAAAAGAGTGGGACAAGTGCTCTTTTCCTTTCTTCCTTGATATCGAAGGAAGATATTATTACAGAAGCCTGGGAGGATAGCATAAGATAGAGAGATCTGTACTCATCTTGTGCCGCGTCTAATGTAAAGTGAAGGGAAAATACCGCTCTGAGAAAGTGCCAGTTCTCTTCATCCAAGAACATATTCTCCCATTTTTCTGCAGCTTTTGAGAGAACATCTTCTTTGTTGCCACTGAGATCAAGTTGGAACCCGTTTCTCATTATTCTCTTGTGGCCTCTTCTTAACATCTCGTTTATTATCTCTTCTTTAGACTTGAAATAATGATACATAGTGGCCTTCGATAACCCCACTCTACTGGATAGCGTGTTGATGGTAAGAGAATCGATTCCTTCTATGCTGACTATCTCCAAGGCAGTTCTGAGTATTTCGTCCTTTTTTTCCATAACCATATATTATCAACCGAACGTTCGGTTGACAATTCGGTTTTTCTCCTTTTTTTCCATTTCTTTTATTTTTTTCTATTGAGGTAAAAAACAGAATAAAAGAGAATCCTTGTACAAAACTAAAGGTAAGGACAAATACATGTACGCATTAGTTGAAATACTCGGCAAGCAGTATAAGGCAGAAGAAGGCGCAGTACTCATTGTCGACAGACTCCCATTGGAAGCAGGTGCATCTTATGAAATCGATAAGGTTCTCGCTGTTGTTGATGGAGAGAATGCAAAGTTCGGTACACCATGTGTCGAAAATGCTAAGGTTCTCGCTACAGTTGGCGAAGAAGTAAAAGGTGACAAGGTCAAGGTCTTTAAGTTCCACAGAAGAAAGGGTTACAGAAGAACTCAGGGACATAGAGAAAAGTACACCAAGATCACAATCAACAAGATTGAAGGCTAAGGAGGCAACAGAATGGCACATAAGAAAGGTGGCGGATCATCCCGCAACGGTCGTGACTCCAATGCACAGCGCCTTGGCGTCAAAAGATTTGGTGGCCAGCTGGTAAAGGCCGGTGAAGTCATCGTGCGCCAGCACGGAACAAAGATCCATGCAGGAGAGAACTGCGGATGTGGATCAGACTACACTCTCTTTGCAAAGGTTGCAGGAACAGTAAAGTTCTACGAAAGAAAGAACAGAAAGTACTGCTCAATCGTTGCTGTTGAGGCAGAGAACTGATTTTAATTCGCCCGGGAAGCTATGTTTGGATTTTCAGACGAAACTTATATTGATGTTCAATCAGGGGATGGAGGCGCAGGTTGCGTCTCCTTCCGTCGTGAAAAGTTCGTACCTAAAGGTGGACCCGATGGCGGGGACGGCGGAAGAGGTGGAGATGTTGTCTTTGTCGTAAAAGACAATCTCAGAACCCTTGGACATTTGAAAATGGTAAGAGTGTACCGCGCAGAAAATGGTCGCGGTGGTCAAGGAGCCAGAATGTATGGTAGGGATGGAAAGGATGTCGAGATTCCAGTCCCTCCTGGAACTGTAATCAAAAATGCAGAGACTGGCGAAATAATCAAAGATTTGACAGGTGAAGAAAGATATGTCTTTTTGAAGGGTGGAAAAGGAGGCTTGGGAAACTGGCACTTCAGAACTTCCACTCATCAGACTCCACGTTTCGCCCAGCCGGGAGAAAAAGGTGAAGCCATGAGAATCGGTGTGGAGCTCTTAGTCATCGCTGACATCGGTTTTGTAGGATTCCCTAACGCAGGAAAGTCTTCACTTTTAAATCTTTTGACAAATGCACGCAGTAAAGTTGCAGGTTATCCATTTACAACCAAAATTCCTCAGCTTGGTGTCTTGAGAATGTATGACCAGGACATAATCCTTGCTGACATTCCTGGCATTCTGGAAGGAGCCAGTGAAGGGCTTGGTATGGGATTCAAGTTCCTTCGCCATATCTCCAGAACAAAGGGGTTGGCATACCTTGTTGATCTTAGTGACGAAAACTATCTTACAGCCTTCGACAAGCTTTATGCAGAGTTAAACGAATATTCCGAAGATTTGGTTAAAAAACCATATGTAATCATAGGAACAAAGATTGACGAAGAGGGAGCGGAAGAGAGGTTTAAGGAGCTGGAAGAAAAGTACAGAGATGTAGAGGTTTTGCCTCTTTCCATCTATATGGATGAGCTTTTGGATCCTGTAAAGAAAGCATTTGTAAAACTCAGCGGGGTACTTGATAACAAAAAGGAAGACAATGGAGGCTTTACTTCTGTTGTCAACAGAGATGCGGAGTATAGAGATGAAAACTGAAAAAAAGGCTCTCTTGGGAGGATCCTTTGATCCTGTACACATGGGGCACATTAATCTCTTTCATAATATCTCCACTCTTACTGATATCACGACTCTCTATGTGGTTCCGGCATATGTATCAGCATTCAAAGTCGGTCATCAATGTGCATCTTTCGATGATAGGATGGCCATGCTGAACTATGCCATCCTGGATTACAGCGACTTATATCCATTGGATGATTTATGTATAGTCGTCTCTGATTGGGAAGGGGAGCAAGGTGGCGTAAGCTTTACTTCCGAAACCATAAAGCATTTCTTTGACGAAATGGAAGATGACGGAAAGGTTAACTTTATCGTCGGCACAGATATCATCCCTACACTCCCTAAGTGGCATGATTGGGAATATCTGAAGAAGAACGTCAGATTCTATTGTTTTAATAGAGGTGTAGAAAAAGTAGATATCCCTGAAGACGTTGAGATCGTTTTCATCGATAGTCCTTTGACAGATGCCTCCAGCACAGAGATCAGAGAAGGAAATAGAAGTATGCTTTCACCTTCAGTTTTGGAGTATATCGATGACACCGGATTATACAAAGATTGAAGAGTTCGTGAAATCAAAACTTAAGCCATCCAGGTTTATCCATAGTGAGGGTGTAATGGAGATGTCTCAGCTTCTTGCCTCACGCTTCGGAGTGGATGAAGAGAAAGCGAAAATCGCCGCTATCTACCATGACGCATATAGATATGACAGTACCCCCGAATCCATCGATATAGTCGAAAAGGGTGGTTATGAAGTATGGCTTGAGGAAAGAAAGGACCCTATGCTTCTTCATGGAGCTTTGGCTGCCGTCAATTTCGATAGAGATGCAGGCTGTGCAGTCTCCTCTGATATGAAAGATGCTGTTCGCCATCATACTCTTGGTCATGTCTCAATGGGCAGACTTGGAGGTATAATCTATATATCGGATTACGCAGAAAAGGGTAGAAAGCACTTAAGTGAGGATGAGCGGAGAGCGATTCTCAATAAAGATTCATTAGAGTCTATGATAATCTACATTCTCGAAAGAAGCCGCGACTATCTATTGTCCAAAGGTATGGAAGAAGCTGGAGTCAGTAAAAGCCTCTATAACTACTTGAAAGAAGGTGGACGCCTATGAAGAAGATTCTTTTTCTCTTACTGATTATTCTGCTTCTTTCATCTTGTTCCAATAAAACAGAAAACATTGGAGTCTGGAGTGAAGAGGGTGCTGTAGTCTACTCCAATAAAGATGAATGTGGAAAAATAGTAATAGGAAAGGAATTGATGTCGGCTCTGGTTGTAGACGGAGAGGTTGTGGATGATATATTCCAAGGGATAGAAATGTATCGTCTCTCTCCATCAGAGTGGAGACAGCGAGAGATCGTCATGTCTTCTCTCTTGTCTGTCACAGGAGAAGAAAGCGTAGAAAGGGCATATGATAAGGACAATAAACTCTTAAAGAAGTCACTGTGGAAGAGTAATATGGCATCTATATCCAATGGCTTTGATGAACGTTTGTTGGCCTATGTAAAGAAAAACGGGGGAGAGTATAATACATATAGCGGCGAAAAAGCCATAAGCGGTATTTCTATTGAAGGAAACGAAGAGAAAATAAGAGTCTTTCTAAAAAAATGGATTAAGGCTATAGTTGGATAGGACAGGAAGGAATATGAAAGAAGATATTCAGAAAAAAACAGAAAGAATTAAAAACTATCTAGAGGAACATAACTGTCAGGATGTAGCTGTTGTGGATATGGCACAGTCATCATGGACAGATGCATTTGTAATTGGAACAGTCAACTCTGTAGGACACTTAAAGGGTGTAGTGCACCAGCTTTGGGATGAAATCAACGATCTTGGTCTTAAAGTCAATAACAGACATAAGACCCCGGGAGATGATGGATGGGAGCTTATTGACTGTGGTGAAATCGTCATCCACTTGATGAGTCCAGACTTGAGAGAATTTTATAATCTTGAAAAGCTTTGGAAAGTTACAGAGGAATCTAGGTAAAAATGCGGCACGAGAGTGCCGTATTTTTGTCTCTCAGCAAAGAAAATTCTAAGTAAAATTTCATTAAAAATATTTGATTATACTAATAATCATTGTTAATATGAGGTTGTTATGGCTACATTGTCGGATATAGCAAAGAAAGCGAACGTCTCTCAGGCCGCCGCCAGCAGAGTATTAAATCAGGACCCTACCTTCATTGTATCGAA
>JALFCJ010000234.1 GCA_022771185.1 Spirochaetales bacterium
ATTATCCGTCATGGATTTCTCCATATGTATTTGAAGGACTACCTATAAGATGGTACGCAGTGATGTATATATTTGCATTTGCCACTGCCTATATCCTTTTTATGAGTTTGTTGAAGGAAAAAGAAAACAGGGACATAAAAAAAGAAACGGCGGAAGATATGTTTATTTGGGCCGTGGTGGGGCTCTTGATCGGTGCAAGAGTTGCTTCCTGCCTCTTCTATGATGACGCTTCTTTTTACTTGACGCACCCTTGGATGATATTCTGGCCATTTAGGGATGGAAAGTTTATAGGCTTACCGGGAATGAGCTATCACGGAGGAGTAATAGGGGCGATAGTAGCAGGCTTGATATATGCCCGCGTCAAGAAAATAAGCTTCTTGAGGATGGCTGATCTTATTACTGCCGCCATTCCTTTCGCCTACACTTGGGGGAGATTGGGAAATTTCTTCAACGGAGAATTATATGGAAGAGTCACGACATCAAAGATGGGTATGATATTTCCATATGCCGAAAGATTCAGCACCACTCACCAGTGGGTGAGAAATGTCGCCGACAGCGTGGGTATACAGTATGTCCCAGGAGATTATGTAAACCTTCCAAGATGGCCTAGCCAGCTTTTTGAAGCTTTCTTTGAAGGATTAGTACTGGGTGCAATTATTTGGTTTGTAGTCAGAAGAATAAAGAAAAATAAGAACCTTGCTGACGGAACTATCCTTGGTTCCTATATTATGGGTTATGGCATCATAAGATTCATTATCGAATACTTTAGACAGCCTGACAGCGATATCGGGTATGTCATAGGACAAAGTAATAATATTTATCTCTTTGAGAGTTTTTCTAACATTTCAAAGGGACAGATTTTCTGCCTCTTGATGGTAGTGGGAGGCTTGGCTCTCCTAGTGTGTGTAAATTTGGTTGTAAGAAGGAATAAGATAGATGATAGACGAAAGAGTTAAAAGTCTTAGGGCCCAGATGGCTCAGATTGGAGTGGACGCCTGGATTATTACAGGCACCGATCCTCATCAAAGTGAATATGTCGCTCCTAGATGGAGGACAAGAGAATTCATTTCCGGTTTCACAGGTTCTGCTGGAACAGTTGTAATAACTAAAAACGAAGCCCTTATCTGGGTTGACAGCAGATATTTTATTCAAGGTGCCCAGCAGATCGAGGGTACAGAGTACAAACTTATGAAGCTTGATACAGAAGGTACTCCGGATCCTTGGAAATGGCTTTCTGAGAATATGCAGAAAGGATCAAAGGTTGGAGTAGACGGAACCTCCATCTCAATTGAAACCTTCGAAAAAAACAGTGCACTACTAAAAAAGAAGGGAGTGGAACTGGTTTCTACACCTGATTTACTTCTTCCTTTATGGAAAGACAGACCAGAAGTACCATGTACTAAGATTAATAAAATGAAAGATGAATATGCTGGTTTCACAGCATCTGCAAAGATTAATTTTGTAAAGATTAAACTGAGACAGCAGGGTGCTGACTGGACATTCATCTCCAGCATAGACGACATAGCATGGCTTACCAACTTAAGGGCAAACGATATCCCGTGTAACCCAGTTTTCGTTGCATTTGCATTTGTTTCTCTCGAAAGAGCCGTTCTTTTTGTTGATAAGAGAAGATTTGATGATGCACTTTTAGAGGAAGTATCCAAAGATTATGAAATAAGACCATACGAGAGTGTATATGAAGATATCGCATCTCTTACACGAAGAGGTGTCGGATACTATTCTCCTGAGAAAATCTCATATGCCTTTGCTCCAGCTATCAATAAAAAGAGAAATATCAGAGGTCGTGACATCACTACAGATCTTAAGGCAAGAAAGAATCCTGTAGAGCTGGAAGGAATGAGAAGAGCACACTTCCTGGATGGTGTTGCTTTTGCGAACTTCATGGCTTCTCTTGATCCACTTGGATCATATACAGAGCTTGAAATAGCAGAGATGCTTGAGAACGAGAGAAAAAAGATGGAGGGATATCTCGGTCCATCTTTCGAGCCTATCAGCGCATTTAGGGAAAATGGTGCCCTCTGCCATTATAGCCCGTCAAAGGAACATGAAAAGAGTGTATCAGGTCAAGGCCTTCTTGTCCTCGATACAGGAAGCCAGTTTGGATTCGGTATGACAGATTTGACAAGGACATTATTGTTCGGAACTGACGCTACTGAGGAGCAGAAGAGAGATTATACTCTTGTTCTCAAAGGCCACCTTGCTCTTGCAAGACAGATTTTCCCTAAAGGAACAAAAGGTGTACAGCTTGATGTTCTTGCAAAGCAGTTTTTGTGGTGTGCAGGAGAAAGCTATATGCATGGAACAGGTCATGGTGTGGGATGTCACCTCAACGTCCATGAAGGACCTGCAAGAATTTCCAGTGCCCTTATAGACGTTCCTTTGGAGACTGGCATGGTTCTCAGTGACGAACCTGGTGTATATAAGGCAGGAAGACATGGAGTAAGAATCGAAAATATTCTTGCAGTCCAGTCATATTCAGAGACAGAGTTCGGCGAATTTTACAACTTTGAGGTTCTTTCCATGGTTCCATATGAAAAGAAACTTATTGATGTAAGATATCTGACTGATGTTGAAATTGCTCAGATCGATGCATATCATCAGTGGATAAAAGACCAGCTCATCGATTATGTATTTGAAGAGACAAAGCCTTGGCTTGAAGAAGCTACGGCACCTTTGAAGAGAAACTAATTAATTGGAGATAGAATATGGTGGAGCCATTAAAGAAAAACGGAATCATCGAAAGAAAAGGCCCAGTTGTTCTGGTAATCATGGACGGTGTGGGATTTGGAAAGTATAAGGAAGGCGACGCTGTTGCTTCAGCTGTCACAAAGAACCTTGATAAATTCTATGAAACATGTCCTTGGACAAAGCTAAAGGCCCATGGAACAGCTGTAGGTCTTCCAACCGATGCAGATATGGGAAACAGTGAAGTCGGACACAATGCAATGGGATGTGGAAGAGTATTCAGCCAGGGGGCAAAACTCGTTGCACAGTCCATTGAAGAAGGCAAGATGTTTCAGGGCGAAACATGGAAGAAGCTTGTAAAGAACGTCAAGGATAATGGATCTACACTCCATTTCATCGGACTTCTTTCTGATGGTAACGTCCACTCCCACATCAATAACCTAAAGGCTATGGTTATTGAAGCAAAGAAGGAAGGAGTAAAGAAAGTAAGAGTACATGCTCTCCTTGATGGTAGAGACGTAGGTGAAATGTCTGCCCTCGATTACTTCGATCCATTTGCTGAATTCCTCTCTGAACTCAGTGCAGACGGAACATTTAATGCAAAGATTGCTTCAGGTGGTGGAAGAATGGTAATAACTATGGACCGTTACAATGCCAACTGGGATATGGTAAGAAAGGGTTGGGAGACTCATGTACTTGGAGAGGGTAGAGAATTTGCTTCTGCTCACGAAGCTATCGAGACTCTTAGAAAAGAAACAGGTGCAATCGATCAGGATCTTCCTCCCTTTGTCATTGCTGAGAACGGAAAGCCAGTTGGAACAATTGAAGATGGCGACAGCGTAATCCTCTTTAACTTCCGTGGAGACAGAGCTCTTGAGATCACAAAGGCATTCGAGGCTAAGGATCTTAAGGAGTTTGATAGAAAGAGAGTTCCAAACGTGGAATATGCAGGAATGATGGAGTATGACGGAGACCTTCATGTCCCTCATCAGTATCTTGTTTCTCCTCCAGCAATCGACCGCACTCTTGCTGAATATCTCTGCGCAAGCGGCGTGAAGCAGTTCTCTATCTCTGAGACTCAGAAGTTTGGACATGTTACATACTTCTTTAATGGAAATAAGTCTGGTAAGTTCGATGAAAAGCTTGAAGAGTATGTAGAGATTCCATCTGATATCGTTCCTTTCGAAGAAAGACCTTGGATGAAGTGTGCTGACATCACAGACAGAGTAATTAAAGAGGTTGAAAGCGGAAAATGGGACTTTATCAAGCTAAACTACCCAAACGGAGATATGGTCGGACATACAGGAGTATATGAAGCAGTAGTATGCTCTATGGAAGCTATGGATCTTCAGCTTGGTAGACTTAGAAGTGCCATCGAGAAGGCTGGTGGTGTAATGATCATTACAGCAGACCATGGTAACGCAGATGATATGTACGAGCATGGAAAAGATGGTAGTGTCAAGACAAAGGCAAACGGAGATCCAAAGGCAAAGACTTCCCACTCACTTAACCCTGTACCATGCATCATATATGACCCAGAATATAAGGGAGAGTATTCAAAGACTCTCAATGAAGGCCTTGGCATCTCTTCCATCGCCGCTACATGTATGAATTTCTTGGGCTTTGATGCTCCATCCGATTACGATAAGTCCGTGATCAACTTAGGCTGATAATTCCAGTAAATAATAAAGGCTGTCGGATAATCTCCTTCAGCCTTTTTTTCTTTATAAGCTGTCTCCTGCATTTATTACAAGAATTACAGTAGCCGGAATAGCCAGCACTATTGAGGTGACAGCTGTGTAAATAAGATTAAAGTATGCAAAATATATAGAAAGAGCCAGCATAATGAAGGCTATGGACCTTTTTACGTTCAAACTGGTCCTGTCTTTGACTGCAGTCATTATAAATGTAATTATGGTAATAACATAAAGAACAATAATAACTATCTGTATATACATCTCATATCCAGGAGTCATTGTGCTCATTCTTCCATGGTAACTGGAGAAAGGAACCAGTGCAGATATAAGAAGAGAAACAGCTAAAAACAAGAATGTGTACATTCCCATATTAGAGGATGAGAACCCATAGTATCTGAGAGAGGAGAGTAGAAATAACGCCGCTGTAGCAAGTAGAGAAAACCTTTGTATCACCAATAAAGCTTCAGGAAATACAAAGATATATCCCATCGCTTCTATGGCATCCACCACTATAAGAGATGCCTGGAATGCTGTGACAGTAAACAAAAGAGGCATTATCTCTCCATCCTGGCTATGGAGTTTGTGTTTGAAGATTAGAGCTGCCTGAGGCCACAATGAGCATACAAGAATGACCAAATGGGGCAGGTAGTCCAATAGATTACTCTCGACTCCATTCCAACCTTCTGTACTGAAGGAAAAGAACAATACTTCAGCCAGACCGAATGCATAAAAGAGAGTAATGGCTATCTGGACTACCAACAGAGATACTATGGTCTTTCTATTTTGGTTCTGCATCAGATTGTATCCTTAAGTGGAATTTGTGCGTCTGTCTTTGTTCTGGCTCCAGATATTGCATTTGCCATAAGTGAAATAACCATATCTATCAATAAAGCACAGCCATTTACAAATGGGATGAGGGAGATGATTGCAGCTTCCGCTCCATATACATTGATCTTCAACATCTTTAATGCCATTACAGAGATGGCAGCCACTTCTATTCCGGAGAATAGAGAGGAGGTAATTGATGCGACAGCGATTGCAAGAGTAATGAGGATCAAGGCGCTTGATGAAATCTCCGCTCCGAGAGTCTTAAGAAGAGTGATCACTGTAAGAATTGAAACAAAGGCTGTTCCTCCTCTTGATATCACTAAAGAAAGAGGTGTGACTGTAGAAGATATTCTCTTCTGTATTCCAAGGTTTGAACGTGAAAGAGACTCTCCTATAAGAGAAGAAGCGAATAGGTTTCCACTTACAAATGCCGTGATTAATCCACTTAGTCCTCTTCCGATTACTCCATATGGATTCTTCTTAAATCCTGTAAAGAAGGCAAATAGCAGAGGAAGAATGACTAATACTACCACAAGTGTTGCAACAAGAAGAGTAATAAATGGCTGAGGAGCAGCAAAAGCCGTCTTTTCCTGCCAGAGTCCAAGGAAGAATGATGTTCCTGCAACATATACATAGCATGCTCCGAAATATGTGAGAGTCCTCTGGATTCTGTACATAACTTCGCTGAATGAATTCATGACAGTGTAAGCTGGCCTTATTATATCAGAAGAAGGAGTAAGAGCTACGCCAAGAATAAAAGAAGCGACAAGTGCAGGAATAAATACCTTTGATAAGAAAGCTGAGGATGAAAGCGGATCGAAAGCAGTAACAAATGCTTTTATTCCGCTCTCATATTCTCCTCCAGCAGAGGCAGATACAGGGAAAATGACATCTACAAATCTAGCGACGAAAGCACCAAGAAATGAGAGGACCAAGGTCGTTACTATAGCCCATAGTATCGTTGTTCTTAATACCTTACCACCTAACTTATTCTTTCTGAGACTTGCTGTTCCACTTGCCAATGTAATTATTGATGTTCCAAGAAACAGAAATGCAGCGACTCCAGTAAGGTAAGATGTTATAGTCGACATCATCCCAAATAGAGATGACGAGGATGAAAAAGTAAACGCTGTGGCCCCCGCCATTAAAAGTGCAGCTAAATATGTAAGCCAAGTCTCCATTATTATCCTCCGTCTTCAGTTATTATTCCTTTACTATACCTGAAAGTTTATATCCGCTCTTTATCTCCTTTTCAAGAAGAGTTCTTGCAAATTGATCTGTCTCTTTTGCAGTTCTCTCATGGGAGGAGACAAAATATGAGAGAGAACATATTACAATAGCTCTCTGCATACTTTCTTTATTATACCACACAGTGCCCTGATATTCATGGCACTGGACAAGATTCATTACACCGCTGTCATTAAGAAGGCATGAAAGCATGAGTGTCGGAGTCTTTTCAACTTCATCTTCCTTGTAGAGGATGATGGCTGAAAGCATCAAGGCAGCCTCATGTGACAGTGCTCTTCTTTGATTATCATCAAGACCCATAAGTGATGTGTATTCTGAGAAGAACTCATCAAGCATAAGTCTATCTGCAGTCTCCATTAATGCCTTTGGTGTCTTTTCGTCTGCAAATGGAATAAGAAGAAGGGTCTCTGCGATGAGAATCTTTATGGATTCATCAAGACTTGTCCAGCTCTGGAATGTCTTTGGTCCCTTAGATCCAAATGCCTTTGAGAGTGCCTTTATAAGCTTGATTACTGGCTGAGCTTCAACATCCATTGGAACGGCACCAATCTGACCCTTAACGCTTTCTTCAAGTGTCGGATAGATTTCATAGAGGGTAGAGTAGATTTCGGCAAGCTCCAGTAGAAGCTCTCTCTCCTTCTCTTTTGTACTCTCGTTTTTGATGATGTCTTCAATAATGCCAATGAACTTCTCGTCTCTTGCCTTATCTAAGACATTGTAGACTGGTTTTAATCTCATCATTGCCAAAGCTTTATTGATGTCTCTGATTCCCCTCTCTCCGTATTCTTTATATAGAGAATCGATGCAACCATCGGTATCTTCAACTTCTCTTATGTTCCAGAATACTCTTGCTTCATAACCGTTGAGGGAGAATGTGAATCCATCAAAGAGGGAGATAGATGGAATAATGTATGAGAGTCCATCTGAGAAACAATCCATGATACAGTAGTTTCTGCTGCCATATGTAAGGTTCAAGTTCTCAGCAAGGTTAATTCTCACCATCTTTTTCTCTTCGCC
>JALFCJ010000305.1 GCA_022771185.1 Spirochaetales bacterium
GCGGGAAATCAACGCCTGTGGAGACGAACATGGTGGACGACCGTGCGAACGCACCTAAGAAGCCCGACGTCGAAGAAGCAGGAATAGTTCTTGAGAATACGACTCAGGAAGCTCCCTGCCTTTAGGCGGGAGAGTTGTCACCATTTCCTCATTTCAAGGAGAAAAGACATGAGACGTCTAATCATCGGTGATATCCATGGGCAGTATAATAGAATGATAGAAGTCTTAAATTGCGCTCATTTCAATCCAGAAGAAGATGAGCTTTATCCATTAGGAGACTTCTGTGATCGAGGGCCCAAACCAGTAGAAGTTTTGGATTATATCTATTCCCTACCCCACTGTTATCCTGTACTTGGTAACCATGATGTATATCTAATGGAATATCTGACACACACAATTCCTGTATTTCGACTTAATAGTTGGATTACAAAAAACAATGGAGGATGGAATACTCTAAAAACTGTAGATAATCAAAGCTATGAATGGCAAAAGAGAGTTATAGATAAGCTTCTTTCAACACCATTCGTCAGAAGAGTCGATGACAACATTATTTTGCATGGTGGAATAAGTATAGAGTTGATGGAAACTTATACTCCGGAAGATTTCATAGATAAAACAAGAAAAGATATCACAGATAAAGAATATATGGAGATATATGACGAGATTGTATGGGACCGAAGCTTGATCAAAGACTCAATGGAAAAGGGAGAGATAGATCTCCCTTGGAGATATAGATTTATCGTGGGCCATACACCAATACGTAATAACGGCAGAAAGCCATATATATCTTCCTCTATAATCGATGTAGATACAGCCTCTTTTGATCCATCAGGCTCCATTTCAGTAATGGATATGGATACTCTGGAGTATTGGCAGTCGACACTTCCTGTTGAGACTGTATCAAATATCCTTATATAAACTTGGAGTCCTCTACTATAAATGTAGATAATTCTGCTTTATCTTCTCTTCCTGGCCATGGTGAGAACAGCTTCTTATTTATATGTGGACCAAAAGAACAGCGGAAAAACTTTGCTTTTCCTTCGTCTCTCCAAGGTCTTATCAAGTAGACCTTTTCAATCATCGATGTAGGAGACGAGAAAACACAGTTCTCGAAGACCAAGCCTTCCCACTCTTTATGTCCCGATGGAGCGGCGACATAACCCTCATCTATACTTGTAATAAGAACATCCTTGAATACAGCGTCACCTCCGCCGAATATAAAGTCTACGCTTCCTCTTATCTCGCCTTTCTCTATTACAGTCTTAGTCCTCTTTCTCTCAGTCTTGAATCTTGGTCCATAGAATCCATTCTTTTCTCTCTCGTTTTCTGGAAGGGGTGCGAGAAAGAGAGTATCTTGGGCTCCATAAAGATTAACATTAAATAGCTCTGCGATATCAACATCAAGATATAGCGCTACCGCCTGTCCTACATCTTTTCCACTTCCAGCGCTATTTTGTATCGTGATATTCTCAAGTCTCAATTTCTCTCCAGAGAAGAAGGCAGTAAATGAGCGAAAAGTTCCTCTTTTCTTTCCGTCAGCCAACAACTCTCTTGCTCCGTCGGAATAAGTAATAAGGACTTTTCCTTCCCCTATTATTGTAAGATCCTTTTTATCTGAGAAAATCTTCTCTCTATAGATTCCTTCTTTTATCACTATCTCAGCACTTACATTGTAAGGGACGGCATTAATAGCTTCTTGAAGTGTGTAATAATCACCTAACCCGTCTTTCGATACAGTTAATCTATACATACTTTCTCCATAATCTCAAATATGCCTTCTTTTTCAAAGTGATGGGGACCTGGCACTATTTGATGATAGAGTCTATTCTCTTTTCCAAATAATGAGTAGACACTTTTCAGCTCTTTCATTGGCTCCAAAACATTTACTATTCCTCTCTCCCCTGCCAGGTGGTCATCTTTTCCACTTTGGATAATAAGAGCACGAGGTGCAATGAGAGCAGCTATGTCTGCTATGTCGAAGTACAAATATAGAGATGGGATATAATTACATGAACAGTTTGAATTTAGCTTCAACAATGAGTCATAGAAACCATAGTAGTATCCGCTGATAAAAGATAGATTTATTCTCTCATCGATAGCAGCGGCATATAGTGTCTGAAGTCCTCCTCCACTGAAGCCTAGGCACCTTATTTCTCCCCAACGATTCCAACAGGACAGCATATCAATAAGGGCGATGATCTCATGAACCATTAAGCCGCATAGTGTCAACCCTAGGCTCTCTGCCATATGTGATATCTCATAGCAGGAAGAAAGAAGAATATTCTCTTCTCCTTCCTTTCCCTTCTCTCTTCTCTCTCCAAAGCCAACAGGATCAAAGGCAATGGAGACAAAGCCTTCATGAGCCAAATAAAGAGCATAGTCATAGCCATAGAAATCTATTTTCTCTTTTACAAGAGGATTATCTTTTATGCCTACTAGAGCGTCTTTTCCTCCGCCCAAGTGGCCAGGAGCTGTTATATAAACAGGTGTAGATTCGTTTTCGGTATCAGGAATCAAAACATAGAATGGCATAAAAAGACTTGGAGCAGTCTCCAGCACCCACTTCTCTCTTATTATGCCTACTTCTATCTCGATACTTTCTATTAGTATGGGATTAGGGGTAACGGAAGGAATTGAATCAAGAGCCAAAAGCTCACGAAGTTTTTTTCTGGCTCCACTCTGCCAAGAAAGGAATGCGTCTTTACTGGAAGTGTCCATTTTCATTGTTCTTCCTTTTTCAAGAAAGAGCTTGGACATAAATGGGAATGTATTATATTTCATACTATAAAGGATAGCAGGGGGGGCCCTGCTATCCAAGGGTAGAATATTTTCAGTTCATCGCTTTTGCGTAGCGATCCCACTGAGCCTGCTTAACCTTCAATAGATCTTGAAGATTCATCTTATTCAGTGCATCTACATAAGCATCATACTCTGAGAGAGGAGTTGTGCCTGTTACAAATGCAACTGCCATTTCGTCGACGTATGTCTGGATGTCGACCATATACATGCTGACAACTGATGCTTCATCTTCTGTTGAGTAGATGAATGGCCATGGTGACTTGACATATGTTGCAACAACATCGTCCTGATCTGCGTGCCACTTGGCAACAAGAGCATCTGTTGCTTCGACAGACTGCTGAGCTGGGAATACCTGAGCTGGGTTAATACCGAGGCTCTGGAGCCAGTTGTTGTCGCTAGCTTTTTCTGTATATTTCTTTGTTCCGTCTGGTTCTACTGTATAGCTTTCGCCTTCGATACCCCAAACATACATTTCCTGATTCTTTTCACACATTGCATAGTCAAGGAACTTGACAGCAAGTTCGATTCTATCACTGTCAGCGTTTACGCCATAAATACCACCGATAGCGTTTCTGCCTACATAGAAACAACCATGAGGACCTTCAAGTGGGCGCTCAAGAACGACGCCTGTTGCCATTGTTCCATCATAGTATGGAAGCTGTGGGCTGTATGTCATAGATGACTGCCATCCGAAGTCGAATGTAATACCTGTCTTATCCTGAGCAAAACGTTCGATAATCTGGTCACGTGTAAGTGTTGTATACTCAAGTTCCAAGAGACCTTCTTTATACATGCTGTTTAAGAATTCCAAGTATTCCTTGTACTCTGGTGTTGCCTGAGCATAAACGACTGTACCGTCATCCTTTGCAAAGAATCCGTCAGAAGATGTGAAATTAAGACCGAATGCAGGTCCGAACATATATGGAAGGAATGCAGCCTGGATAGAGAGAGCAACTTCATCCTGCTTTCCGTTTCCGTTCATATCGTGACTGTTGTAGTATCTCATGACTGTCAAGAGTTCATCGAGAGTTGTTGGAACTGAGAAACCAGCGTCGCTGAGCCACTTGTAGTTGTACATGATGACTGGCTGATAGTTCTTTGTTACGTTTGTGAGAGGTACATAGTAGATGTGACCGTCACTTGCTGTAAGGGAAGCCTTTGTCTCTGGATTCTCATCAAGCCACTTTGTAAAGTTAGGCATAAGATTGAAATACTCGTCAAGAGCAACAAACATGCCTGAAGATGAGTACTGCTGGTTTGGATCCAAAGTCGGGATAAGAACGATATCTGGGAGATCTGTTCCGGAAGCCAACATTGGAGATACTGCATCCTGATAGTTTGTAGGATCGATAAGTGTCCAATCTACTGTGACGTTTGCATCCTCCTGGACTTTCTTAATGATTGGAGCCTGTCTGAGATCAACAGTTGTATAGTAGGAATTCTGAGCAAGAATGCTGAGATGCTGACCATCCAAATCTGTAATAGGTCCATTACCATCATAGACGAAATCGCTGGAAGCTGTCTGCACTTTGGTCTCTTCCTTAGCGGCCTGTGCGAATACAACTGATAGCGAAAGAGCGAAAACTAATGCGATAACCAATAGTTTTTTCATGTTTCCTCCTTTTTATTATCCCTTTACCGCACCTAGCATTGTACCCTTCACCAAGTACTTCTGCACAAATGGGCAAATAATGAGAATCGGTATTACTGAAAGCACGATACAGACGTATCTGACTTGTATAGTGCTCATTGCTGCGGCAGCTACTGCAGTAGTAGATCCTGCACTCTGTAGAATTTCACTGGATGCAAGAAGAAGAATCTTTCTCAAAAACAACTGCAATGGCTGAAGCTCTTTCTTTCCTAAATAAAGCATTGCATTAAAGAAGTCGTTATATCTTGCAACGGCATAATATAGAGTCAAAACAGCAAGAGTTGGCTTAATGAGAGGAATAGCAATGCGGGTAAGACATGTAAAATCATTGGCACCCTCGATTGCAGCCTCTTCAAAGAGGTCCTCTGGTATAGCTTCAAATGCTGAGCGGCAGATCATAATGTTATATGCAGAACATAAAACAGGAAGAATCATGGCAGCTCTCTTGTTGTATAAGCCAAGGCTTGTAACAACAATATAAGTTGGAATAAGACCACCAGAGAAATACATTGTGAAAGCCAAAAGGAAGTTAAGCTTTCTTCTCATGAAGAATCTTCTTCTACTTAGTGGATAAGCAGCAAGGCATGTCATTATTATATTGCAGATTGTTCCTACAATCGTGTAATAGAATGTATTAAGATAACTTGTCCAAAGCTCTCCATATCTCATTACCATTCCGAATGTGGATAGATCGATATCAACTGGATAAAGCCATACTCTGCCTTGGTTTACGGCAATACCACTGGAGAGGGAGATACTGATGACATAAACAAAGGGATATACACAGATTACTACAGCGAAGATAACAAGGAAACGAGTAATGATGTCATATAATTTATCTGAGAAACTTTCTTTCAAAAATGAAGTCTTCATCTTACCCCTCCCTTACCATACTGATGTGTCAGTAAGCTTTCTACTAAGCCTATTAGACAAGAATACGATTACGAATGTGACTACGCTGTTAAAGAGTCCTACTGCGGTTGCATATGCATAATTCTGGTTTACGATACCCTGTCTATAAACATAGGTCTGAATGACATCAGCTGTTTCATAAATAGCCGGTGTATACAAGAGGTAAACCTTTTCAAAGCCGACATTTAATAAGTTGCCAAGGCTCATGATCAACAATAGGATGATCGTCGGCTTAATGGAAGGAAGAATAAGTGAAAAAGTCTTTCTCCACTTTCCTGCCCCATCAACATCCATTGCTTCATAAAGCTCCTGAGGAATAGACATAATGGAGGCAACGAAGATAATCGAGTTAAACCCAAAGGTCTGCCAGGAACCTGAGATAACATAGATAGCCCTGAAACATTCGGGTAATCCCATGAAATTCTTCTGGTCAAAACCAAACTTCATCAGCATCTGGTTCACAATACCGCTTGATGGAGAGAGGAAGTTGTTGATCATACCACACACTACAACTGTGGAGATGAAGTATGGAAGATAAGTCAGAATCTGAGCTGTCTTCTGCAGCTTATTATTCTTTATCTGGCAAATACAT
>JALFCJ010000247.1 GCA_022771185.1 Spirochaetales bacterium
GACAGCAGATGACAATGCTGTAATTGATCATTCAGAGCTAAAGGTAGATGGTAATGTTATGGTTTATGTTTATAAACCCGATGTTAAGGGCTGCTTTCACCAGAGAGAGACGATATACTCTTCTCTTTTTCAATAATAAAAAATTCAGGTTTTCAGAGGATGAGACCCCAATGTATATGGATGTAATATAAAAAATCTTATCAAATGATAGAGTCCTCAAAAGAATGGAGTTTAGGGTATAAAGAATACTGTTTTGAAAGAGGAAACGGGCCTGTTATTAACAAACCCCATACAATAATAGAACTTAATCATTTAAATTATAAATAATTATTCGACTTCTCTAATTTTCATTATATCTTCAGAATAAATGCCCCGCTTATAAAACGGAGCATTTATTACGACTCTATCGATTAATTCTTTTGGCTATAGTCGTAAGTCTTTGAGTTTTTGAGAAAATTCCTTCTTCTGTCCTATGTTATAGATATGGACAGAACAGAACAAAAAGAAACAGACACCATTGATATAAGGAAACTGACCAAGTTCCAGAAGAGGCAGGTTATTTCACTTGTTGACAGATTTCTCGATGAGAATGAAGAGATCAAAAAGGAAGACTTTTACATATGCCCCAAGTGTGGCAAGGAACATCCCCGGATTACGAAGGCGGGTAAGACAAAAGGTGGCAAGCAGATGTATCTCTGCCATGAATGCGGACACAGGTTCGTGGAGGACATTGGAAAGCCATCGTACTCAAATGGTATGACCTTTCTGCTTGGAGAGTGTTCATAGAGGATACACTTCAGGGGAAGACACTGGATGAGAGTGCAGGGAAGCTGGGTATATATATTCCATTCCACTGCATGGAGCTGGAGGCACAAGATAATGGAGAAGATGAAGGACTTACAGGATGACATAGTGCTTTCATAAAGAAGCGAACTGGACGAGAAATACTTCCACAAGTCCCACAAAGGAAAGAAGTTACCCGCCGTAGAGCTAAAGAAGAGGGGTACGCCGGCAAAGAAAAGAGGGATAAGCAACGAACTTGTATGCTATCTCACTGGCGTATCTAGGAATGGATCTGCTTTTACAGAGATACACAACATGGGCAAGCCTTCCCAAGAGACACAATAACATAGCCCACCATTTCAACAAAGGGATCTTCTTCTGGACCGACGGAACAAACTGTTACGACAGACTGGTAAAGGATAAGGAGGGCAAGTCGAAGAATGACGTAGTGGTGGGAAGAAGGGAGAAGCACAACGGCATGAGCTGGGTTCCTGAAGGAAGTTCATGCTTTGCCGTCATGAAGGCAGCCATTTTCAATGGGGAAAAGAATGTGTGGATGAACTCAAAGGTGTTTCATTTTTCACTTGTTGACAGAAAAGTCGCATGATTTAACCGCACAGGTCGAATATTTTCTAATAATCTCTCGATATCCTTTTTGATTAAAGGAGCCATAGTATCCTTATACCTTGAGATGTTTATTTTCTGTACTGATTCTTTAGTTTCTTCGATGACCTCCGGAGAGTTTTGAACTATTTCAGTTAGAGCTTTGAGGCACTTACGAACTACAATAGGCTTCTCGTCATCAAGCAGAGAGAGTATTTCATGGATAGCTTTCTTTACCTTTCCTTCCCTATCCCACTTTGATAGAGACGCAATAATAAGTAGCCCTCTGATCTTGTAGTAGCTGTTCTCTTCTTTCAATAGAGAAAGAAAACCATCAAAGTACTGATAGTATTTATCGCTACTTGTAGATTCAGCACAAATATCTTTTGTTAAAGCATATGCTTTATTCTCGTCTTTATCTTTCAGCTTCTCAACCAGATTATTGTATTTCATAGGTATGTATAGAATTCCTCCATCGTCTATCATACTTCCTTCTTCAAGGAACTCCAGCTTCTTGTAGATTTCTTTAGCGTATATGGATGAGTGTACAGTTATTATGGGAGCTTTGCTTTCTTCTTTTACTTTATTCCAAAGCATACTCCCTACTCCCATATTCTGGTATTTTCCATCAACAAAGAAAAGAGCAATATGACTCATGTTATTTCTTGTTGCTATAAATCCAATAAGATTATCTTTGAGAAAAGCTCCATAAGAGTACAGTTTTTTCAAATATCTTTCGTCATGAATAGCATTAAAGAATGCTTTCTTCCCCTCTTCGGTGTAGTTCACCCATTCGAAGAAAGAAAACACACGCCAAACTAAAGGAAGAGCATCCCTTAGTTGATCTAAGTTTAATTCTCTGATTGAAATATCCATTCGTTCTAGCTTTATGCAATAAGTGCTCCTCGCTCTGAGAAGCACCTATTTGTTTTTTATGTGGTCTCTGCTTCCAACTCTGATGGAGATATTTCCTTAGGAATTGGACAGTGATATGGCTGGTTACCAGTTTTCTCTCTATGCTGTTCCCAAGCTAGTGTGATTACTTCAGGATTATTGAAGATATCGAATGCAGTTGCTGCAATTATTTCACCAGCAAAGAGCATTCCTCTATGAGCAAAATCACTCTTACCACATGCTACTGCCTGCCAGCTATGGGCGGCGGTTCCTTTAGGCCAAGTACTTGTTCCACACTGTGTAACAGGGCATACCCAGCTTACGTCACCTACATCCGATGATCCTGGAAGAGGCATGTTCCCCGCCTTATTCCAAGGAAGTGGCTTAATATTGAAAGCACTGTCTCCAATAGTATTCGGGTCTTTCTGAGTCTTCACGATATCGAAAGCAAAGTCCATATCCAGGGATTCTTCTACTGGGTTATGTATCTCACACATATTCTTATACATAAGCTCATCCAGGGCTGGAATAAGAAGAGTATTACTTGTTCCCTTCAGAAACTTAATCTCCACTTCCGTATCTGTCATCAAAGCAGCACCCTTCGCGATATTGTTGACTCTCTCATATAGGGAAGCCAACTCTGGAGCATATGGAGCTCTGATCTGATATAAAGCTGAAGCATGAGCCTGCACTATGTTCGGCGATATTCCGCCTGTATCAGTTATCGCATAATGGATTCTTGCGTTGGATGGAATATGCTCTCTCAAGAACTGTACACCGATATTCATAAGTTCCAATGCATCAAGTGCACTTCTACCCTTCTCTGGAGCGGCCGCTGCATGAGAAGATTTTCCTGTGAAGCTATAGCGTATAGAGTCATTGGCGAGAACAGGTCCAGGAGGCATCATATTCAGGTCTGCAGGGTGCCAGCTTAATGCACAATCCAAGTCATTAAAGCAACCTTCTCTTGCCATGAATGTCTTACCGCTTCCACCCTCTTCTGCCGGGCATCCGAAGTAAATGACAGTTCCTTCTTTTCCTTCAGTCTCAAGATAGTGCTTATATCCTACAGCACCCATAAGAGCACCAACACCCAAAAGGTTATGACCACAGCCATGGCCATTGCCATTTCCACTAATAGCCTCTTTGACAGCAACACCAGCCTTCTGGCTAAGTCCCGGAAGAGCATCATATTCACCAAGAAATCCGATTACAGGCTTACCGCTTCCCCATACAGCCCTGAAAGAAGTCTTGAGGCCAGCCAGCCCTACTTCTACAGAGAAGCCTTCTTTCTCTAAAAATGCCCTATAGTCGTTTACAGACTCTTTCTCTTGGAATCGAATCTCTGCGTTTCCCCAGATCTTGTCACTAAGGGCATAGAAATCATCTGCTCTCTCTTCCAGGTATTTGATTACACCTTGTTTATCCATAAATAGTGCTCCTTGTAACCATTATCATACGAAATCAGTGTTTTTGTTTATTTATTTCTTTTCTTTCCAGCCACACATACTATGAGAATTGCGACTATGAGTAGCATCAAGCTACAAATTAAGCCCGTTGCTCGTAGTATAAGTGCAATCTCTGGGTTTGGATTTCCAGCTACATAAGGCTCCAATAAGTTCTCATGTATACCAGCTTCTCCAACTATATATATAGTGAAAAAGAGAACCAGCTGCTCCATTATGCTTCCAGCTGTCT
Organism: Spirochaetales bacterium; assembly: GCA_022771185.1. Taxonomy (GTDB): domain Bacteria; phylum Spirochaetota; class Spirochaetia; order Sphaerochaetales; family Sphaerochaetaceae; genus Ornithospirochaeta. Next base: position 3,979 of record JALFCJ010000247.1, read on the forward strand.
GGAGCCTTGTCTTGACAAGAGCTCTCTCCTCCGGAACATATCGCTTATCATTCATATAGTTTACATTTACTTCTGCAACGACAATGTTTGCAAAAATGCTGCTTAGAATTATTCCAACTATATTGAGCACCTTTGATGGTAGAGTCAAAAGAAATACAAAAAGAGATGAAAGAATAATACAGAGATTACTTAACATAGGTTCCTTTATTTTCTTTGACATAATCTTTCTTACTATATCTGAACCAATACCGCTGATTGCAATGGCCAGATACACCATCATTGCCATGGATGTATTTCCAACCGATGTATGGAACACAAGGCTATAGAGCATAATAAAGCTCTTTATTCCACCAACCCAATATGTCTGGAATGTATAATCTTTATACTTACGTCTTCTATATAGTTCTACAGCAAAGAAGATAACAATAGTGAGAGGAGTAAGCCACATTAATACTGAGACACCTGACATCTGGTACTGTCTCAATATAAGGAGGCTTAGGAGAGCCAAGACTCCAAATAGGAAAAATACTGGATTCCTCTTACTACTATC
>JALFCJ010000031.1 GCA_022771185.1 Spirochaetales bacterium
ACAGTTCCTTCCTTTTTACTCTTCCTCAGGATATTTCAATCCCCATTCATTTCTAAGCCTTGTCATAATATCCATTACATCAATCGAATACTGTAGTTTCATAACAGAAGCATCTCCGCTATTAATTGCTGTTTCCATATCTGTAAGCTCATAGTACAAAGCATCTGCCGTATTCCCTGCTGATATTTCCCTTTTTTCGCCGGTTAAGGCTTCTGTAATAATCGCTTTATCAGCACGTGGAAACTCCATTATCTCTATATAGCCCTTTTCACAACTTATCATTACTCGTTTAGGTTGCTTTGAGTGCATGGTAAGAGCTACAGTTGCCATCTGATCCTTATCATTTTGTAATAAAATAGTCGCCTGCTCATCAACTCCGGTCGGTGCACTCTTCCACTGGCTCATCAGATTTTCGGGTTTTTCTTCCATGAAGCTACGGACAATGCTTAGGGCATATACTCCAATATCAAGCATTGCTCCACCTGCCAATTTTCGATTAAAAAACCTGTTCTTCATATCATAATCTTTGAAGCTTCCAAAGTTCACCGTTATCATCTGAACTTTTCCAAGCTCTCCATTTTCTATGATCTTCCACAGTTCCTTGTATATCGGCATGTGCCAGATTGTCATTGCTTCTGCAAGTATAAGGCCTCTTTCATTTGCCAGGCTGATCATTTCGCATAGTTCTGAAGAATTCAAAGTGATAGATTTTTCAACCAGGATGTGTTTACCATTTTCCAAAGCTTTCTTCATAAAACCATAATGGGTATTATGAGGAGTCGTTATGTAGATAATATCCACATCTTCATCGGCAAACATTTCATCGATTGACGGATAGACTTTTTCGATACCATACTTTTCTGCAAAAGCAACCGCTTTATCATAGGTTCGATTTCCTACTGCATAAAGAGATTTACCCATTTTCTGAAGACCAGCAGCCATTTCATTTGCAATTACACCTGTTCCTAGTACAGCCCATTTTATCTCTTTGCTCATATTTTTCTCGAATCTCCTTCCCTGTAGTTCATCTGTCTTATAATCAGTTATTCTGTAATATAGGTACTCTACAAATTCCGATTTGTCTCTCTTTGATTTAATCACATAGTTCGTTTTACTGTTTATATTATATTCCGGCTGTCAAGCATTCAAGAAGTATATGGGTTTATAAAATCAGTACAGGTTGATGGGGAATTCCTCATCAGCCTGTTTTTTCTATGCATAGAAATAGCGCTTTTAGGGGGTGTTCACAATTCAACGATTACCCAGGGAAAATCAGTGGATATGTTTCCACAAAACCTCTTTTTTTCACATCCAAAAGGCCTTTTTAAGGCATACTGCACTGTTTAACGATAATCCTCAAAAAAGCCTTATATTATAAGGATTTATTTATCAAGTGTGTTCACTCTTGACATCAATACTACCGTCTCAACATGTTCGGAGCCAGGGAAAAGATCAACAGGTTGTATACCTAGTACTCTATATGGAAGGAACCTTGTTATGTATCTAAGGTCTCTTGCAAGAGTCTCAGGGTTACATGATATATAGATAATGGCATCGGGATTCATTCTGCCTGCAGCAGCCAAGAATTCTTCGCTGGATCCAGAACGAGGAGGATCGAGGAAGAGAACATCACATCTCACGCCTTCTTTCTGGGCTTTCTTCAGCCATTTTGAGGCATCATCAGCGATGAACTCGGCATTCTTTATGCCATTGGCTTCTGCATTGAGGATAGCATCTTTTACAGCAAGTGGGTTGGATTCTACTCCGATTACTTTCTTCACTCCCCTCTTTGCTGCAACAAGTCCTATAGTTCCTGTTCCACAATATGCATCGATTACAGTATCTGTGCTTCTAAGCCTAGCCATATTCATAGCTATATCATAGAGTCTCTCTGTCTGCTCTGGGTTAACTTGATAGAAGCTAGTTGCACTGATTCTGAAATCAAGACCGCAAAGCCTATCTACAATATAACCTTTACCCCAAAGCACGATCTCTTCCGCTCCATCAGGAATAACCATGCTGGTTTTCTCGTTGTTTATTACCTGAACTATAGTCACTACATTAGGGTTTTTCTGATGTAGAGAAGAAACAAAGTCTTCTTTATGAGGGAAGTCTTTCTTGGCTGTAACCAATACGACCATAGTTTCCCTTGTAAAAAATCCTGTGCGGATAAGAACGTGCCTCAGGTCTCCCGTCCCTCTATCTTCATCATATGGATTAATAGAGAATCTAGTGGCCATCTGCCTTACTGTCTGCAGAACAGCTGTAGCCATTCCATCCTCTAGTTGGCAGGAACGGATAGGAAAGAGATGGTGGCTTCCTTTTCTATATTGACCTGTAATAAACTTGCCGTCTCTGTCTCTACCGCAGACAGCCTGAACTTTACATCTGAAGCCAGTAAGAGAAGGGGCTGGGAGAACTTTCTCGACTTTTCCAAATCTGGAAAGAAGCTTTTCCTCCCTAAGCCACTTCATCATCAATTCATAGTCATAAGACTCGTTTACATAATCACAACCGCCACACTTACCAAATAAGGGGCACCATCTCTTCTTTTCACGCATACCTAGATATTAACCTTTTGTGTCTATAAGAGCAAACTGTGCTTCATAGAGAGAACGGTATTCTCCACCTTCAATTTTCATTAATTCGTCGTGGTTACCTCTTTCCATGATAGTTTTGTTTCCAACAACAAAGATTTCATCAGCGTTTCTAATAGTAGAAAGCCTATGAGCAACGATAAAAGATGTCCTACCCTACATCAATACTTTCAAGCCTCTCTGTACCATCAGCTCTGTTCTTGTATCAACATTACTTGTAGCCTCGTCCAGAATCAAGATCTTAGGATCAGCTATCATAGTACGGGCAAGGGCAATAAGCTGCTTTTGTCCACTGGAGAGCCCCGCATCTTTGATCAGTGTGTCGTACCCAGAAGGAAGAGAGTCGATAAGAGAAGTCAAACCCAGCTCGTTGATCTTCTCGTCTATTACAGCGTCATCCACATCCTTTCCATATGTAAGGTTATCTCTGACAGTGCCTGAAAAGAGCACAGAATCCTGAGGCATGACAGAGACAGCTTTTCTTAGGGACGAGAATGTAGCTTTCTTTATATCCTGTCCATCGAGGAGGATATCGCCCTCGACACTATCGTAGAAGCGGGCGATCATGTTGATGATAGTAGTCTTACCTGCTCCCGTTGGGCCGACGAGGGCTACTGTCTCACCGCCTTTGACTGAGAAAGAGAGGTTCTCTACGATGTTTGTACTCTCATCGTCAGGATAACTGAAAGTAACGTTTCTGAACTCTACTCTTCCCTCTTTTACGTCTATATCCACAGCATTCTCATCTTCTGTGATATCACTCTTTTCATCCATTATTTCAAAGACTCTGGCTGCAGAAGAGAGGTTGTTTATTATTTGGTTATAGATAGACGCCAAACTTCTGATAGGCTGCCAGAAGAGACCTATGTAACTGATGAACGCAAGAATCTCTCCAACGCTTGTGGTGCCTTCCTCCATCCAGTAAACAGCACAGAGAAGGAGGAAAACATAGCCGAGGGCAATGGAAGCGTTGACGACAATACCGAAAGCATCGCTTCTTCTTACAGCCTTACTCCAGCCCTTCTTTACGTCTTCAAGAAGTCTATCACACTCCTCTTGGGTCTCTTCCTCTGCTCCGAAAGACTGTACAGGCCTTATTCCTGCATAATCTTCATGGACAAAAGCAGTGAAGTTTGACTCCTTCTTCCTGAAGTTTTCCCAGTTGCTGTATCCTCTGATGATTATAAAGTAGGAAGATCCTACCAAGAACGGGATTACAACAAAAGAAGAGAGCGCAAGGAAGGGGTTGAGATACAGCATCATGCCCATAACGAATACCAAGAAGATCAAGTTAGGGATCAAGGATGATGTAAGGCTCTTTGTTATTTCCTTCATCTTATCGCAGTCATTGATGATTCTTGTGATTATCCTTCCAGATGGCCTGGAATCAAAGAATCCCAAAGGAAGCGAGAGAATATTGGAGTATGCCTCGGTTCTCGCCCTGTAGACTACATCGTTTGAGATTCTCGCTGTCATACTGTCTCTCAGAACTGCCAATATTCCCCAAAGAACAGCGCAGGCAACAGCTGTAGAAACTGTAATAACAAGCCCCTTGATGTCTCTATTGGCGATATCTACATCCACAGCCTTCTCTGTAAATAGTGGGATCACTGTCTTTAGTGCTGCACTGATTACAGCGATTATACTAATGACAACCACTTTACCCCTATATTGGGCACAATACTTTAATATTCTCTTTATGGTCTCGCCCTTTGATACCTTGGACGAGGCCTCATCTTTTTTATAGTTCTGTCTCATTATCTATCTCCTTCTTCAGGATACTGGGAGATATAAGTCTCCCAATAGAGGCCTCTCTTCTCTAGTAGCTCAGAGTGAGTACCTCTTTCAGCGATTCGGCCATTCTCAAGAACAATAATCTCATCGGCGGTAGAGACAGCGCTGATTCTATGGGCTGTGATCAAGAGACTCCTTGTCCCCTCCTCTCTTATAGTTCTTTCGATGTCACTCTCTGTCTCCATGTCCAAGGCTGATGTTGCATCATCAAGAATCAATAGCTGGTTCTTTCTGAGAAAAGCTCTTGCAATAGAGAGTCGCTGTTTCTGACCACCACTGAGTCCAACGCCTCTCTCTCCGATTACTGTCTCCCATCCATTCTCAAGTTTCTCAATAAATGACTGGGCTTCTGCGTCTCTTGCTGCACTCTTGATATCCTCTTCCTCGGCATTTTTTCTATTTCCAAGCGCAATGTTGTTCTTTACACTATCAGAGAAGAGGAAAACATCTTGAGTAACGATAGACGAAAAGTCCCTGGCAGAGCGTAGTGTCATATCTCTGATATCGACACCGTTAATAGTAATCTTTCCCTCCGTTGGATCAAGAAACCTTACAGCAAGGGAGGCAATAAGAGACTTTCCGCTTCCACTTGGCCCCATTACAGCCAGTGTCTTACCCGGTGTTATTTCAAATGAAACATCGTGTAAAAGTTCCTTCTCTCCATTCTTGAAGGAGACATGCTCGAACTTCATGGTGCCTCTGTGGTCTGTAGTAGATATCTCGCCGTCACTGATCTTTGACTTACGTTCAAGTATGGCACTGACTTTTCTCCAGCCTGCCCTGGCCCCGGAAAGCTCCACAAGGAGCCAACCTATTTCCATCATTGGCCAAGAAAGCTCGTTGGTATATTGGAGTACCATAGATAAGTCACCAAAGCTCATTGAGCCTTTTATTACTTCTATTCCTCCCACAAGGATGGCAAGAGGAACCATAGCTACTGCGATAGCAGACTGTGGAGTACACCAATTGACCCATAAAGTATCGAAGGAAATGGAAAGACGTCTGAAGAGAGATGCTTCTTTGGAGAATCTTTCTTTCTCTTTTTCTTCTTTACCGAAAGACTTTACAGTACGTATCCCCATAATGGCTTCACTGGCCGCCTGGTTCAAATCAGCTCTCTTATCGGAGATACTGTCAGATAACTTATCGCCCTTCTTCTCACTCTTTATTGCCAAGAATGCAATTATAGGCATACACACCAAGGGCACTACTCCACACTTCCAGCTGACTCTAGCAAGAGCAAAGAACTGAGAAAGAACGATACATACAATCTCAATAAGGAATATTCCGCAGAAGCCGAATATAAACCCTATGTTATCGGTATCGGAGGTAGTACGGCTCATTAAGTCTGCCGGAGTACGGGAGGAAAAGAAGTCTCCATCCTGCTTAGTTATAGCTTCAAAAACATCATGGCGAAGGAAGCATGAAGTGCGCTTACTTATTTTATCGCTGGTGTACTCCTGGAAATATCCCAAGAGACCAGGAAGAAAATAAGAGATGGCCATAAAGAATAAGAGACGAGGAAAGATTGCATAATTTCCTCCTCCTATTACTTCGTCTACGATCCGAGCAAGAAGCGTAGGGGCAACTACTCTGATCGAGACCTGCAGAATCAACATTGAGGCGCAAAAAATATATAAATGTAAATTTCTTCGGGCATAACCCAATAATCTATGTGTTTTCATATCCCTCCTCCAGGGATTTAGGCAATAACAGCCTATCACTGCGACGACTCTACTTTACTCTAGTCTGGGGTTGTTAAATACTCTGAGGGAATTCAGATTGCCAGGAAAGCGAGGACAGATGCATTATTAAAACTATTTCTAACTCTAATGCTCATGATAAATCCTCCTCTCCTCATTGGGATGCTTGGATGTTAACACACAATCGTTCTGTTATTCAACCCAATGAATGCACTTTTCCACCACTACCCGTTTCTTATTCCTTTAATGCTCACTCCCATAACAAATAACTGGTGTAAAAATAAATTATTTTATTTACCGAAACACTGTTTCTTTAGGTTATAATGCTCTTTGTAATATATAAAACATTATTTCCATTGCCTTGGCAGTAAGGAGGAAGTTATGAATCAGAACATAATAATAACCATTGGACGAGAGTTTGGTTCCGGTGGAAGAGAGTTGGCAAGAAGACTCTCAGAAGAACTTGGATTTGCATATTATGATCAGGAAATATTAAAAGAGATTGCACAGAGGACTCAGCTTAGTGAGAGTTATGTAAGGGCCATCGTAGAGAAATCTCCTATTACAAGTTATCCTATTCATGTTGTCAGATCCTTCCACCCGGCAGTATCTCCGGTAATGGACCAGACAAATAAAGTATGCCAGGAACAGACGGCAATCATCAAAGAACTTGCAGATAAGTCCGACTGTATCATAGTAGGCCGATGCGCAGACTACATTCTCAGAGATTACCATATTCTTAGAATCTTCGTTTATTCGGGAATGAAAGAAAAAATCGCCAGATGTAGGGCCAAGAGCGGAGATGCAGAAAGCCTCAGCGACAAGGAACTTGAAAAACAAATAAAGACTATCGATAAGAACAGAAAGAAATATTACGACTTCTATACTGGACAGGAATGGGGCGACAAACGCAATTACGACCTTATGATCAATACAAGTAACATTTCTATCAAAACCGCCGCCCATGAGATAGCTGTAATGGTCAAAGAATTCAAAAAGAACGAAAACTAAAAAAGTTTCACAATAACTTCACTATTCCCCCTTTTGTTGTTATATTTATACAAAAGGGGGATATAAATGAATGCTCAAAACAGTTTACTTGCATGGAATTATCTCTTCATCTCTATTTCTCTGAAAATAGGTAGAATATATTTTGAAACTGCAGCTATCGATCAGGCACTAAACAAAGCTCATAAAGAGGAAAGATGGAAATGGGTAGACGAGATCTTCGTAAAGGAAGCGGAAGAGATCTATGTCTGGCTTTTAAATAATCCCAAAGAGGAAAAGAATGCTCTCTCTTGCTCATTCGAGTATCTTTATCACCATGTAAAAGAGAATCCTTCATCCCCTCTTATTCCGAAAATCATAGATAGTGGCTATTTAAAGCAATATTTGGGTAAAGACTACAACAATTTTTTGTCATATAGCAGTTGAGTTGTGATAGTATAACTCTATGGAAAAAACCAAAGACAAATCAAAGGATATTAAATTACAGAAAAAGCCGAATGCTTTTGTTTATTATACAATCGGTGCCGCCTTCTCTTTAATGATCAAAGCGCAGTTCAACTTGCACTCCAAAGGTGTAAAACCCAAGGGACCGGCAATAATTCTGAGTAACCATACATCGAACCACGATTATAAGTTCATCGCTTCAGCAATGTGGCCTCGACGCATAACTTTTGTGGCTACATACCACTGGTTTACTTTCAAATGGCTGGGATTCTGGTTGAGACTTATGGGCGCCATTCCAAAGTATCAGTTTGCAACAGACATGGCCAGCATGAAGAAGATCAGATATACCTTGGACAAGAACAAAGGTATTGTGTTCATCGCTCCTGAGGGTACTGTATATGCAGGAGGAACCTTGGGCTTTATCTCACCTTCAATTGCAAAAACTATCAAGATATTCGGCGTCCCTGTTTATGCCTCCCTTATACAAGGCGCGGGACTGGGAAATGCAAAGTGGTCAACTCATACTCATAAAGGAAGAGTGGACGTTGAGACTTCCCTTCTTATCTCAAAGGAGGAGACAAAGTCATTAAGCGTCGACGAAATTATGGAGAGGATAAACTCGGCTCTATCATATAACGAGTTTGATTATCAGAAAAAGACAGGGATACAGATCAAAGGAAACGACAAGCTTGAAGGTTTTGACACTATGTTCTATAAGTGCCCTTGCTGTGGCAAAGAGTTTAATATCGTATCCAAAGGCAACGAAGTAGAGTGTACTAAGTGTGGCACAAAGGCTACCTTGGATAACTCTTTCCGCTTCAAGTGGTCTGGCGACAAGCAGTACTTCGACAACTACTCAGAGTGGTATGACTGGCAACTGGAGGAAGTGAAGAAAGAAGTCAGGGACCCTGACTTCAAGATGGAAGAGCTTGTAGATTATGGAACAGACGAAAAAGGTGTAGACAACTACGTAAAAGTTGGTAGAGGTGTAATTAAATTCACCCATTCAGGCTGGGACTACAAGGGTACTTTCAGAGGAGAAGAGATCACAGACCACGATGACGTGGAGAATGTATTCCTTGCCACCCTTAAGATAGGAAAGCACTTCGAGCTTCCTTTCAAAAACGGTCACTGCAGAGTCTTCTACCCAGT